>DASXWF010001185.1:0-5828 GCA_036503835.1 Polyangiaceae bacterium
AGGCGCGGAGCTCGAGCGTCAGCGTGCGCTCGGCGGCGGGATCCGCGTCGACGACGGCGCTCGTCTCCGAGTAGCCGTCGGCGCGTGCCGTGACCACGTGGCGCCCCGGATCCAGCTCGATCTTGGAGGCGTTCGCGTGAAGCCGCCCGTCGATCGAAATCTGCGCCGCGGCCGGGACGGTCACGACGTGCAGCGTCGCGAGCTTGCCTTGATACTGCGCGATCAGCGAGCGCGCGTCGCGCAGGCGCTGTTCGCGGAGCTCGGTTGCGCCCTGACTCAGGTAGCTGCTCAGGCTGTCGCGTGCGTCGCGATAGCGTCCGACGGCGGCGTAGGCCAAGCCGAGGTTGTACAGCGCGGAGTAGTGGTTGCCGAGCTCGTAGGCTCGCTCGAACTCCGCGATCGCCAACGTGAACTCGCGCCGGTCGACGTGAGCGAGGGCGCGGTCGAAGTGTTCCGCGGCGGCCTGTCGCGGGGTCTCGGCGGAGAGCGGCAGGGGCCGGCACAGCACGACGAGAAACGCCGCGAGCATCCAGCGCCGCGAAGCCGTCCGCCGGCGTCGCAGTGCGGCGGCGGCGAGCATGGCCGCCGCTACGAGTCCCGGCCCCGGACCGGTGACGGGCACCAGCATGCTGCAACCCGACGTGCGGCTTTCGTGCGCCGCGTCCTCCGGCTTGGCTGCCTCTTCGAGCCGTGGGGTGGCGCCGGCTCGCTCGAACGCGGACAGCACCAGATCGGCGTACGGTGCGATCTCCGTGTACGTGTTGCGAACGAGCGCCGACGTACAGTGGCCGGACCGGATCGAGTGGACGCCGGCAATGGCGCCGGTGTCCGACAGGGCGGGACTGCCGCTATCGCCCGGGCAGGGACCCGGCCCCACGGCGAACGCGCGCGGCGGTACCCCGACGTCGAGCACCGGAACCGACTCGCGGCGGTGCAGTTCCGTCACGTCCGAAACGCCGGTCGTGCCGTAGCCCACGAGGGTCAGGGATTCGCCGACGCGGACTCGCTTCCCGAGCCGGAGCGCCAGCGGGGTTCGATCGTCGAGGTGCCGGTCGAGAACGACGAACGCCAGATCGTCGCGACAGCTCGTCAGCGTTTCGCTCGACACGATCGCGCTGCCGAATGCCAGCGGCTCGCCGGTGGGCGGGCCCGCGTAGACGGCGATGTCCTCCGGCTCGAGCGGGCCACCGATCTCCCCGAGGCCGCTGCCGTCCCCTTCGAGATCTCCTTCGGGAGTGCAACGAAACTCGCCGGAACGGGACACCGATACGCAGTGCGCGGCAGTGAGGACGAGGTTTCGAGCTACCAGCGCGCCGCTGCAGAGGTCGTTGCCGGCGTGCAAGGACACGACTGCGGCGTCTTCGGGCTCCGGGTCGGTCCCGCCGACGATCGCCTCGCTGCGCGCCGCCGGGGCGAGCTCCTCATGGGAGGCGCAGCCCGCCAGAGCCACGAGTCCCAGCAGCGAAGCGTAGGCCCAAGACTCGCCCGGCATCGAAGACCTCAGTCTACCGCCGCCGTGCCGAAAGCAGGCTGACCGAATCGCAAGAGACTCGTGACGAAACAGCACAGACCCGGCGCCGGCCTCTCGGCCGAGGTCGCTCTTGAACGCGCCCGGCGCAACGTGCGTGGGCACGCCGGCGCCGATACACTGCTTGCCGTGCGAGTGGCGGAACTGGACAGCACGGCTTCCGCGATCCCTCACGGTGCCCAGAACGGCGACGACACCGTGCTCGGCATCGCCTGGGTGTATCCGGAGCCCAAGTTCGTCGTGCTCGCGGGCGGCCCGCTCACGTTCGGTCGCAGCGACGACTCCAGCGTACGTCTCGAGGGTGAGCAAGTATCGCGGCTGCATGCCACAGCGCGCCAGCAGGGTCGCGACTGGGTGCTCGCGGACGAAGCCAGCAAGAACGGTGTGTTCATCGACGGTGCGCGCGTGACCCAAGGCCGGCTCTGGCCCGAGTGCGTCGTGCGCTTGGGCGATTGGGTCGGAGTCGTGGTCGAGGTCGATCGCGAAGTGCGCGAGGGCGAGCCCCTGGTGCGCGAGCTCGCGTCGGGTGTGTACGGCGGCCCGACCCTCGCCAAGACGTTTGCGGCGCTGACGGCCGCGGCGAGCTCGAACCTGAGCCTCGTCCTCGTCGGTGAGACGGGCACGGGTAAGGAGGTGTTCGCGCGCGCGCTGCACCAGGCGAGCCGGCGAACCGGCAAGCTGGTCGCGGTCAATTGCGCCGCCCTGCCGCGCGAGCTGGCCGAAAGCGAGCTGTTCGGGCACAACAAGGGCGCGTTCACCGGCGCCGACAACTCCCATCCGGGCTATCTGCGCGAAGCCGACGGCGGCACGCTGTTTCTGGACGAGATCCTGGACCTGGACAAGCTGGTCCAGGCCAAGCTGCTGCGCGTCCTCGAGGAGCGTGCGGTGGTCCCGCTGGGATCAACCCGGCCTCAACCCGTCGACCTGCGCGTGCTGGCGGCGACACAACGCTCGCTGCACGACGCCGTGGAGCTCGGGCTGTTCCGCGCGGATCTGATGGCGCGACTGAGCGGGCTCGAGCTTCGTCTCCCACCGCTGCGCGCGCGGCGCGAGGAGGTCGTGGAGCTGTTCCGCGTCGTCTTGCAAGCCGAGCTCGGCCGCCGTGCCCCCGGGCTCAGCCCGGAGCTCTGCGAGCGGCTCTGCTTGCACGATTGGCCGCTGAACGTGCGGGAGGTCGTGCAGGTCGCGCGCCGCGCCTGCGTCTTGCACGCCGGAGTTCCGCGCCTGACCGTGGAACACCTGCCGAGCCACCTCTCCGGCGCTCGGACCGATTCCCGTGCCGAAACGGCGGCCCCCGAAAGCGCTGATCCGCTGGGTCGCGCTGCGCGCAGCCTGGCGACTCGGCGTGACAAGGACAGCCGCGAGCTGGAAACCTTGATTTCGGTCTTGGGCGAGCTCAACGGGAACGTGAATCAGGCCGCCAAGCGCCTGGGGATCTCGCGCCAGCGCGTGTACCGGCTGTTGGATCTTCGCCCCGACCTCGACGTTCAGCGACTCAGGCAATCCGAACCGGGAGAACCCGAGTGACGCGCCCCGTGGAGCCCGGTGAGATCGTCGCGGGCAAGTACGAGATCCTCCGGCGCGTCGGCAAAGGCGGCATGGGGGTGGTGTTCGAGGCGCGTCACGTCACCATCGGCCGGCGGCTCGCGGTCAAGTTCCTCCGCTCGGACCTGGGGGCGGACGAGACGCGGCTGCTCCGCTTCGAACGGGAGGCGCGTCACTGTGGCGCGCTCCACCACGAAAACATCACCGCGGTCCTCGACTTTGCTGCCGATGACGCGGGGCGGCCGTACATCGTCATGGAGTTCGTCGAGGGTTCGAGCTTGCGCGAGCTGATCGACGCGGAGGCGCCGCTCGACGTGACGCGCGCCTGCGAGCTCGTCCGTCAAGCCGCGCGAGGCCTGGCGGCGGCGCACGACGCGGGGATCCTGCATCGCGACCTGAAGCCCGAAAATCTGATGCTCACGCGTCGCGCCGACGGCGGCGATTGGGTCAAGCTCGTGGACTTCGGAGTGGCCCGGCTGACGGAAGACGCGGGCGCCGCCGTGCTGACGCGCGAGGGCCAGACGCCGGGGACGGCGCACTATCTGGCTCCGGAGCTGGCGCGCGCCGAGCACTCCGCGCGCGTCTCCAGCGACGTCTATTCGCTCGGTGTCGTGCTGTTCGAGTTGTTGACCGGACGACGGCCTCATCCGGACGGCGGCTATCACGCGGTGCTGCGCCACGTCGCGGACGAGCGCGCGCCGGCCGTCGCCCAATTTCGTCCCGATCTGCCCGCTCCGCTGGCGCGCCTCGTCGATCGAATGCTGAGCCACGATCCTGCGGAGCGTCCGGAGAGTGCGCACGCTCTCTTGGCTCTGCTGGGAAGCGCCCCGGCGCGAAATCCGCGTTCGACCGAAACCGTGACCGCTCCCGAAGCGGTCAGGCCCGTGCGCGGCCAGCGGTTCGCCCGTCGCTGGTCGCCGATCGCCCTGCTTCTGCTCCTCGCGGTCGTCACCGCGGTCGTCGTCGTGCGTCGCGTCCCGACCTCGGACGTTGCGGCCCGCGTGTCCGACGCACGCACGCCCGGCGGTGCTGAACCGCCGGGTCGTGAGCTCGTGAGCCCCGGCGCCGAGGTCGCTGCTCCACGCGCGAATCCAGCCCCAGCCCCGGCGGCATCGCCTGGCAGGACCGATCACTTTGCCGCTCGTCTCGCGCCGCCGGGCCGAGCGCGGCCGGTACCTGTACCGAGCGCGTTCGCTCCGAGCTCAGCACCCGCTCCGAATCCGGCCGCTACGCCGCCACTGCCGGAGCCAGAATCACCTGTCGGCAGCTTCGATCGTCACAATCCCTTCCGCGACTGAAGCGACCCGCTTCGTCGTGAAGGCTGCGCGACGGCGCGACAATCGACACAGTAACCGTCGCAGGGGTAGCTTGGTATCGCAGATCTCGCCTTCGATCACGAGCCGTCGCCGCAACAGGGGACGCAAGGTTCCCCGCAAGCTACGTTCGTGCCCGGAGCCGGTACGAAGGTCGTCACCTACCAGGCGCAGACCAAGTACCGCGCCACCGGGAACAACCGCACCATGATCGGTGCGGGGTACGCGACCGGTGACAACAGCGAGTGGATGGCCCTCGCGCTGACCGTCCTCTGAGAAGCCTTGCACGCGACTCGCGCTCGCGCGCGCCGTACTCCCGTCGACTTTTTAGCCGTCCTTCTCGAGCGCGGCTGCACACTCAAGCACTCAAGTGCGTATTCCGCTCGATCCTGCCGCCGGCTAGGCGCACGAAACGCACATGCCGTCAGATCGGGCTAGTGCAACAGCCCCACTTCTCGACAAGGTAGGAGTGGATGGCCTGGTGCTCGTTCGGCGGGAGCACGCGCGCGTACAGTAAGACTTCAGCGAGCTCGCCGGACCAGGTGCTGCATGGGGTGTAGGACGCGAAACCTATGAAGTTGTTTTCGCGTGTGATGTCGGGCGGGAGGGGGATCGAGGCGGCGCCGATCGCGAGCCCGTTCCGGAACAGCGAAACGCTTCCGTCGGTTGCGTGGGTGACCTCGAGCAGAAGCGGCGCTCCCGCGACAAAAGCACCTGCGTGTCCGCGCGAGAAGCCGACCTCGTAGGCGAATGCCTGCTCGTGCCGGAAGAAACTGACGTCGTCAATCTCCGCGCCGTTCGACAGCACGAGCATCGGACTGCAGTCCTCTTCTGACGTGGTGCGCGCGACGGCGAAAAACGTAAGCCCAGCGACGAAGCTCATGGCCTGCGCTGTCAGCGCGAGATGATCGTCCTGCCCGTCAAAAACCAGAGCCGTCCGCCCCGAGCCGGCGAACGTGCCGATGCTCGGGTAGGCAGAATACTTGATTTGGCTGGCGACCTCTTGGTTGCTCGAACGGCCGTACCATAGCCAGAGTGCCGCGACTTGTTCGAGGCCGAAATCCGCTGAGAACCAGTAGACCAGCCCCTCTTGAGACACGGCCGCGTCTCCGCCACTCCCTGCTCCGCCTGCGCCACTCCCTGCTCCGCCAACGCCACTCCCTGCTCCGCCTGCGCCACTCCCTGCTCCGCCACTGCTCGTGCCGGCGGTGCCGCCGCCTCCGCCATACTCGGCGCCTTCGCCGCCGCTCGCGGCCTCCTGCCCATTCCCTGCGCCGCCCCCACTTCCAGCGTTTCCACCCGCGCTGGTCGACGCGCCAGCGCCGGTCGCCCCGCCGGCGCCGTTCGAGCCAGCGCCGGCATGCGAGTCGTCTGCTCCGCCGAAGCCAGTCGCCCCAGCCCCGCCCGTCATTGCGCCTTCGTCCGAGACAGCCCCGCGACCT
>DASXWF010001186.1:0-2339 GCA_036503835.1 Polyangiaceae bacterium
TGACGGGCGAAAGGCCGCCCGGTTCGAGGAAAACCGCATGATGGCTCCGGATCGAACCCGCCTCGGGCACCGCTGTTCGCACCCGTGGCAGGCCAGCGGAACTCTATCGGCTCGTCACCGAGACGAACAAATTCTGGGCCATGCCATCCCCTCTTTAAGTCTTGGCACGAGCAGATCACGATCGGCGAGGGCGGAAACACCCCCGCACAAGAACCGGCGAGGCCGGCAGACGGCCGTCCACCAGGTCGCTATCTGTCGCGAGGCGTCCGAGGGCGCCGGAGGCAGCGGCCAACGCGCCCGACGCCTTCCGGCCCGCTCCGGCGGCTCTGACCGGTCCTAATCACAAATGGCGTTATTCGCCTGGTTGATGGTCGCGCAGCCCGGCGGCGAGCAGCTTTCGCCGGCCTGGCAGATGTCGCAGGCGCTCTTGTCCGCGCTCGAGCAATCGACATCGACCACGCCGCAGCCGCAATCGCAGGCGTCGCCGTCGCCGTAAATGTCGGGATCGCAGCTCCAGCCTTCCGGTGCGCTCGGGTTGCAGCGGGCGTTGTCGGTCGGGTTGAGGTCCGAGCAGTCGTACGGCGAGCAACTTTCGGCCGGACAGTTGTTGCAGGCGGTCGCGAGCTCGGACGGGCAATCCGGGTCGCGCACGCCGCAGCCGCAATCGCAGTAGGAGCCGTCGCCGAAGCGGTAGTCGTCGCAGGTCCATTCCGAGGGGGGCTGGATGCACTGACTGATGTCCTCCGGGTTCACCCGGCCCGGACAGGACGTGCCGCACGTGTAGCAGCTCTCGCAGAGAGCCGGGTCGTTTCGGGCGCAGTCGAGGTCCATGGCGCCGCAACCGCAGTCGCAGGTCACACCGTCGGCGTACTGGCCGCGATAGCAGACCCAGGTACCGGGCGGGTCTGGCGCTTCGCACTTCCAGTTTTCGTCGGGGTCGATGGTGCCCGGGCACGCCTGAGCCGAACAGCTACCTTCGAAGTTGCAGCGATCGCAGGCGTCCGCCGTCTCGTCCGCGCAGTCCGGGTCGACCGCCCCGCAACCGCAATGGCAGAGCGAGCCGTCGTCCCAGAAGCGCGGGTCGCACGCCCAGCGCGCCGGGACACCGGTGCAGATCGCGTTGTTTTCCGCGTCGATGGGACCGGGGCAGTACGTCTCCGCGCAGCCTTGCGTGCATTCGTCGCAGACGCTGGAGGCCGCCGAGGGGCAGTCGGCGTCCACGACGCCGCATCCGCAATGGCAGTCGCCGTCCAGGTAGTCCAGGCCCGAACAGGTCCAGCCTTCGGGAATGTCACACTTGGTGTTGTCTTCCTCGTTGACGGACGAGCTCGCGCATTGGGCTTGCGAGCACGACCCGGGCAGGTTGCAGATGTCGCAATTTTCCTTGTCTTCGTCCTCGCAGTCGGGGTCGAGGATGCCGCAGCCGCAGTCGCAGAGCTGCGCGTCGGAGTAGGCGTAGTCCGGGCACTTCCAGCCGTCCGGCGCGGGCGCGCAGGCCGCGGGGTTCTCTTCGTCGATGCGACCGGGGCAGGCGCCGCTGTTGCAGCTTCCCGGCACGTTGCAGGTGTCGCAGTCGCCGAGGTCGTAGCCGTCCTTGCAGTCGATGTCCTTGGTGCCGCAGCCGCAGTCGCACTCGCCGTCGCCGTAGGTGGAAGCACCGCAGTACCAATTGAACGGCGGCGTGGTCGTGCCGCCGACGCCGGCCACGCCGGTTCCGGCGATTCCGGTGCCGCCCGTGGCGGTCACACCCGCAGAGCCGCCGAAGCCGCCTACGGTGACGGAGCCGGCAACACCCGCTCCACCGGCGACCGTGCCGCCGACACCGAGCTCACCTGCGTCGCCGGCTTCGCTCGAACCCGTTCCCGCGCGTCCGCCCTTGTTCGTGCTGCCCGCGGAGCCGCCCTTGGCACCGCCGCGGCCGGCACTACCCGAACGACCGGAGTCGGAGTCTCCAGGCCCTTCGCTTTCGCCGCCGCACCCCATCTGCACGGCAAGAGCTACCGACAACGCTGTCCACCACGACCTCCACGACGACATGCAGCTCTTAATGCCTCATTCTCACGCTGCTGTTTCACGAGAACTCGCAACGGCGTACGAATGTGCCCGCGACGGATTCTTACAGGCCGGGGTGGGCGTTTTTGCCCCCCGCTCGCCGAGTGCACGCCGAAGCTCGGAAGGGCCCCCTTCCAGGCCCTTGAGGCTGCAAGGTCATCGACAAAGAGGTCAAGCTTCGAAAACCCGTTTTCGGGGCTGGGGCCCCGAAAACAAACGAGACCAAGCGTCGGGATCACTTCCCCGGCGGGAAGCAGCCAGGACGCTCCCGCCGCCTTCCGGAACGA
>DASXWF010001187.1:0-2231 GCA_036503835.1 Polyangiaceae bacterium
CCGCGCCGCCTCAGCGTGGGATCGGACCACGCGGGGCCGGACTCGCGCTCGGGGTCGTGCTCGGCATCGCCATCAGCATCGGCAGCTTCGCGCTCTTGCTGGGCAGCGAAGGCGAGCTGCCGGCGCGCACGGCACAAGCTGGCGTCTTGCCCGAACGAGGCGTCGGCGCGACGAGCCCCGCCCCCACGGCGGTGCCGGAGATCGCACGCTTCGAACCGGCGAGCGTGGTACCCGCTGGCCCCGCGGTGCGTCCGGAGCCCCCTCCCAAGGTTGCCTCCGCCGTCCCCGGCCGCCCGCAAATCGTGCCGCTGGGCCAGGCGCGCCCCGAAGCGAGCGCCCAGAGCCGGCTGGCTCGACCGCTCCTGAACGTCGACGCGACCCAGCGCGCACACGTCATCCTGGACGGTCACCCGATCGGCATGACGCCGCGCCGCGTACCGGTGACGGAAGGCGAGCACGTGGTGGTCTTCATTCACCCGACCAAAGGCCGAAAAACCCTGATCATCGACGTCCCGAAGGACCGCGTCGCGTTCGCGACGGCGAAGTTCTAGAGCCCGCCTCATGCACCGCCCAACGCTGAAGGGTTGACCCTATCTCGTTTGCGCCGCACTAGATGATGACCGGTGCGAGCTCGGCGCCGGCGTCTTCCTCCTCACGGAAAGCACGGAAGAACTCGCGAATCTCGCCGGCCAGGAGATCCGGCTCCTCGAGGGCGGCGAAGTGGCCGCCGCGCGGGAGGCTGGTCCAGCGCTTCACGTCGTAAAAGCGCTCGGCCCATTCCTTCGGGGGCTGACTCAGGTCTTTCGGGAAGAGCGCGAAGCCCGCCGGCGCCGGCGCGAGGTCGAGCCATTCCTTGGCTTTTTCTGCGAGCCAGCGAGCGATCCCGGCGTCCGTGAAGTCGCGATACGGCAAGAACGAGGAGCCGATCGACTCGTTGAACCAGTAAAGCGCGACGTTGGTGAGGAGCTCGTCCTTGTCGAAGCGTGTCTCGACATCGCCGTCGGAGTCGCTGAAACGCTGGAACAGATCGACGAGCCAGGCCGTCAGGCCCGCCGGCGAATCGTTCAGGCCGTCCGCCAGGGTCTGAGGGCGCGTCCCCTGGATCGCGGCATAGGCGCCTACGTCCATCAGGTAGCCTTCCATGGCTTTCAGGTAGGCCGCCTCGGCGGGGCTCGCGTCGCGCGGCTTCTGGAAGGCGCGCCAGAAGGGCACGTCGGTGAGGTGGAGTCCGATCACGGAAGCCGGGTGACTTCGAGCCAGCTGGTCGCCCACGGTGCTGCCCCAATCGCCGCCGTGCACGCCGAAGCGCTCGTACCCGAGCTCGCCCGTCATGAGCTCGTGAAAGAGCGAGCCGAATTGGAACCAGGCGCCGGGTTTGTCGATCGTCGCCGAGAAACCGTAGCCGGGCAGGCTCGGGACGACCACGTCGAACGCATCGCGAGGGTCGCCCCCGTACGCGACCGGATCCGCGAGCCGCGGAATCAGCTTCCGGTAGCGCAGCACGGAATCCGGAAAGCCGTGCAACAGGAGGAGCGGCAGCGGTGCGTCGCCGCGGCCGCGCTCGTGGATGTAGTGGAGCGTCGTGCCTCGGACGTTGGTCCGAAAGTGCGCGAAGCGGTTCAGCTCGGCTTCTTGCTTTCGGAAGTCGTAGCCGTCGCGGAAATAGTCCAGGAGCTCGGCGAGGTACGCGGCGTCGAGCCCTGCCGCGGCGCCCGACGGGTCTCGTTGCGACGCCGGCGGCAAGCGCGTTCGTCCGAGGCGCTGCCGGAGATCCGCGACGTTCGCGTCGGGGAAGCGCACCTCAAAGCGCTGAGCGGGCATTGCCGTCCTCCAGACTTCGCGTCTTTTGGGAGCCGCGATGCGAGCGGAAGAATTCGATGAGCTCGCGCGCATACAGACCGGGCACTTCCAGCGGAGCGAAGTGCCCGCCGCGTGGCAAGATTCGGTAGCGCTCGACGTTCAGCGTGCGCTCCGCGAAGCTGCGCGGCGGCAGCGCCCCGGCGCCGTCGGGAAAGAGAGCGAGGCCCACGGGTCGTTCGACGCGTTCCGCGGTCGTCAGCGAGGGCGCCTTCCGCTCGGCGTAGTACGCGAACATCGAAGAGCCGATGCTCTGCGTCGCCCAGTAGATCATGATGTTCGTGATCAGGTCGTCCAGACCGAAGTGCTTCTCGAGGTCGCCGTCGGACCAGGCGTGGAATCGATCCACGATCCAGGAGGCGAGACCGACCGGA
>DASXWF010001188.1:0-1859 GCA_036503835.1 Polyangiaceae bacterium
GGCAGAGGTAGAGGCAGAGTCGGCGGGAGCGGGCTCGGGAGCGGGTTCGGATGGGGCGGTGGAAGGCGGGGGGAGGTCGGAGGGGGAGATAGATGCCGCGCCGACTTCGATGACCGGCGCCGGAGGAGCGGCCGAGAGGAGGGTTTGGCGAGTCGCTTGGGGTTGGGGATCGGCAGGAGGGGCGGAAGGGCCGACGGAGACGACTCGGGAGGGGATGACGGAGGGACGGCGAGCAGGGTCTTCGCTTGGGGTCGGAGCTGCGCCGACCGGGACGACGGGAGCGGGGGCAGTGCTGGGTGCCGGGGCTCGGGTGCTGGTGCCGCCGAGGTTTTTGGGGAGGGGGCCGAGCGGAGCGATGCTGGCCGCCGTGGCGGCGGCTTCGGCGAAGGTCCAGCTCGGGGCGCGAGAAGAGAGCGCCGGAGGTTCGGAGCTGGCGCGCTTTTCGTCGAACCCGCGGAAGTCGAGCGAGGGCTCGCCGCGCCAGTCTTTCCACGCCAGGGTCGCGAGCGGCGGGCGGACCGGGCGTTTGACGAACATGTGGTCGAAGACGGCGATCTGGACGTAGCGCTTTTGCGTGGCGGGCATTCCGCCGCGCACTTCTTCGAGCTTTGCTTCGAGCAGGGCGCGCACTTCGTCGCGCGTGACGCCCGGCTTCACGGCCAGCGCAAGCTCGCGATATTCGATGGGGTTCGCCTCCGTCGCGCTTTCCTCGCGCTGGCGGATCACCTGGATGACGGGCGGGCCGCTCGGACGAGGCGAAGCGAGGGTCGGCGGAGGAAGCGAGCTCGTGACCGGCGGAGGAGAAGGACGTTCGGGGGCGGGGACGGACGACGCTGGCGCGGCCGGGACTGGAGCCTGACTTTCGGTCACGGCCGGTGGCGGATAGGTGGTGAGGGGGACCTGGGCGCCCTCGGTGAGCGGGGTGCCGGCCGGCGCTTCGGTCACGACGTAGCGGACCTTGAGTTGGGGATCGACGGCTCGGTACCCTTCGTCGAGGAGCTCGATCGTCAGCTTGGGCAGCGCGCCCGAGTCACCGCGCATTCTGCGCGCTTCTTGCAGCGCGGACTGCCAGCGTTTGGCCTCGATGCAGTAGCGCTCGCTTGCGGCGGTTTCGCCAACACGGGACACCTCGACGAGCCAACGCATCGTTTTAACCACCTGGCTTTTCCAGGGCAGATAAGTAGAGCGCCTCTCACCCTCTAGGGCAAGCCGAGGACTATCGTCGTGATACACCCGGGAGGCTCAGCATGCCGGTAACGCCCCGGAAACTCGAGCGCCTGAAGCGCCTCATCGACCCCCTGCGAAGGGCGGAGCCGCTCATCTACGTCTGCTTTTGCGCGGCGGTGACGCTCTACGTCGCGACGCGCTTCTACGGCTCGTTGCGCCTGCAGACGCTCTACTCGGATGCCTGGTCGAGTCCGGAGCTCATGCGTGAGGGTCACGGCGGGGCCGGCCCGTGGTCCGCTCCGCTCGACGACGTCTTCATCCATTTCGATTTCGCGCGCTCGGCGGCGCGAGGGCGCCCGTTCGAGTGGGTGCTCGGCAACGGCTATTCGAGCGGCGGCACGAGCCTGCTCTACCCGTTCGTGCTCGCCGCCGGCTATCGCCTGGGCTTCCGCGGCCTCGACTTGATGGAATGGGCGGCGATCGTCGCGTGCGTGAGCGTGCTCGCCCTGTTCCTCGCGATTCGCCACGCGTTCCGGGACTTGCCGCGCGCGACGAGCTACCTCGCGCCGCTGGCCTTGCTCGGGGTCGGCGCGCTCAGCTGGGCGTTCTTCAGCGGGATGGAGATCGCGTTCTTCCTCGCGCTCTGGGGCGGGGCGTTCGTGACGTGGGACGGGCTGATGCGAGATGGCCGG
>DASXWF010001189.1:0-3623 GCA_036503835.1 Polyangiaceae bacterium
GGTCGCGGGTCGATCAGGGATACACGGTCAGGGTCGGAATGGGCACCACGAACTTGCATCCCCATTCGCGCACGTAGGCCATCTGCTGCATGATCTCGTCCTTGAAGTTCCAGGGCAGGATCAACACGTAGTCGGGCTTCACCTCGTCGATCTTTTCGGGCGCGAAGATCGGGATGTGCGTCCCCGGCAGGAACCGCCCCTGCTTGTAGGGGTTGCGATCGACCGTGAAGTCCAGGAAGTCGGTGCGGATGCCGCAGTAGTTGAGCAAGGTGTTGCCCTTGCCGGGCGCGCCGTAGCCCGCGATGCGCTTGCCTTGCCGCTTCAGGTCGATCAAGAGCTCGAGCAGCTTGCGCTTGGTTTCGCGCACGCGCTCCTCGAACGCCGTGTACGTCTCGACCTTGCGATAACCGGCGTCCTCTTCGCGCTTCCTGAGCGAGAGCACGCGCTCGCTCACGGGCCGGCTCGTGTCGCTCGCGTGGCGCGCGTAAATGCGCAGCGAGCCGCCGTGCGTCCAGAGCTCCTCCACGTCGAAGATCGTCATGCCGTGGCCGGCGAAGATCGCCTCCGCGCTGATCAGCGAGAAGTAGCAGAAATGCTCGTGATAAATCGTGTCGAACTGGTTCTCGTCGATCATCCGCATGACGTGCGGGAACTCGATCGTGACCGTGCCCTTCGGCTTCAAGATCTCGGGGATGCCAGCCACGAACGAGTTCAGATCGGGGACCTGCGCGAGCACGTTGTTGCCGAGCACGAGATCCGCCTGCTTGCCGGCCGCCTTGAGCTCCCGGCCCTTCTCCTTGCCGAAGAACGCGACCTCGGTCGGAACCGAGCGTTGCTCCACCGCGACCTTCGCCACGTTCGCCGCGGGCTCGATGCCGAGGCACGGGATGCCGCGCTTCACGAAGTATTGGAGCAGGTAGCCGTCGTTGCTCGCGAGCTCCATCACGAAGCTCTTCTCGTCGAGCTGGAGGAGCTCCGTCATCTTGCCGACGTAGTCCTCCGCGTGCTTGAGCCACGCGGTCGAGAACGAGGAGAAGTACGCGTACTCGGTGAAGATCTCGTCGGCGCGCACGTACTCGTTCAGCTGGACCAAGAAGCACGAGCTGCACACCCAGACGTGGAGCGGATAGAAGGGCTCCATCTTGTCGAGGCTCTCGGCCGGCAGGTAGCTCTCGCAGAGCGGCGACATACCGAGGTCGACGACGCGATCCGACACGCCTTTGCCGCAGAAACGGCAGCGAAATGCTTGCATGTTGTGGGGCCAGGCTAGCCTGAGCCAAAGCTCGGAAGCAATAGTCAGCCCTTCCGCTCGGTAGGGCTTTCCCCGCGAGCGGAAGCGCGCGAGGCCGGCGCCGAAGCGCGCGAGGCCGCTGCTCGAGGTGGTGGTAAGGAATGCTAGGATGGCCCTCATGCGTTTCGAGGAGACGGCGCTCGCGGGCGCGTGGATCGTAGACCTCGAACCTCACCCGGACGAGCGGGGGTTCTTCGCGAGGGCCTTCTGCGAACGGGAGTTCGAGGCTCACGGCCTGCCGGTGCGCTTCCCGCAGTGCAACCTCTCGCGCAACCTGCGTGTCGCGACGCTGCGCGGGATGCACTACGCGGCGGCGACACAGCGGGAATCGAAGCTCGTTCGTTGCGTGCGGGGCTCGATTTTCGACGTGATCGTCGATCTGCGCTCCGCGTCGCCGACGCGGGGCGCCTGGTTCGGGCTGGAGCTCTCGGCGGAGAACGGCCGCGCGCTCTTCATCCCCGCGGGTTTCGCCCACGGCTTTTTGACGCTGGCGGACGAGACGGACGTTTTCTATCAGATGGGAGATTTTTTCGAAGCCGGCGCCGCGCGCGGCTTTCGCTACGACGATCCGCGCTTTCCGATCGCCTGGCCGCGGAAGCCGCTCGTGATCTCCGAGCGCGACGCGACCTATCCCGACTTCGATTGGGACGGCCACGATGGCTGACACCTCGAAGGAGAGCCTGGGCGCGCTGCTCGCGGAGCTCTACCCGATCTGTCGCAGCATCACGGGCGACGGCGTGCGCAAGACGCTCGGCGTGCTCGGGCGTTTCGTGCCGCTCGAGGTCCACGAGGTGCCGAGCGGAACGCCCGTTCTCGATTGGACCGTACCGCGCGAATGGAACATCCGCGACGCGTGGATCGCGAACGAGCGCGGGGAGCGCGTGGTCGACTTTCGGGTGCACAACCTGCACGTCGTCAACTACAGCGTGCCCGTCCGGGCGCGCATGACGCTGGAGGAGCTACGGCCGCGCCTGCACGCTCTACCCGACCGCCCCGACTGGATTCCCTACCGCACCAGCTACTACGACGACAGCTGGGGTTTCTGCTTGAGCCAGCGACAGCTCGACGCGCTCGCTCCGGGCAACTACGAGGTCTGCATCGATTCGACGCTCGAGCCCGGCTCGCTGACGTACGGGGAGTTCGTGCTGCCGGGTACGTCGAGCGACGAGATCCTGATTTCCACCCACGTCTGTCATCCCTCGCTCGCCGACGACAACCTGAGCGGCGTGGCGCTGTCCGTCCACCTCGCGCGCGAGCTCGCTCGGCGCTCCGAGCGCCGGCTCACGCTGCGTTTCCTCTACGCGCCCGGCACGATCGGCGCCATCACCTGGCTTGCCCGGAACCGCGAGACCGCGCGGCGCGTCCGTCACGGTTTCACGCTCACCTGCCTCGGCGATCATCATCCCTTCACCTACAAGCGCACCGAGGCCGATCGCGCTCCCGTGGACCGCGCGGCCGAGCTCGTGCTGCGGACGAGCGGCCACGCCCACCAGCTGATCGATTTTTTCCCGTACGGGTACGACGAGCGCCAGTACAACTCGCCGGGCTTTCGGTTGCCCGTCGGCTCGCTCATGCGCGGCCGGCACGGTGAGTTCCCGGAGTACCACACGTCCGGCGACAATCTCGACTTCGTTTCGGGCGAGCGACTGCTCGAGTCGTACGCCGTCGTCAAAGAGATCGTGGAAGCGCTGGACGGGAATCAGCGCTACCGGAATCTCGCGCCCGAGGGCGAGCCGCAGCTCGGTAAGCGGGGCCTCTATCGCGCGATGGGTGGCACCGGCATTCCGAACCTACAGCTCGCGATGCTGTGGGTACTGAATCAGTCGGACGGCTCGCGGGACCTGCTCGACATTGCGAGCCGCGCTGGACTCTCCTTCGGAGCGATCCGCAAGGCGGCGGATCTGCTAGTCGAGCACGAGTTGCTTGCCGAGGTCGAGTAGGGGGCAGAGGCAGGGCGAGTCGTCTCGGGACTGCGCGCGAGCACTCGTCCAATTGCGGGAGGGTCCGCCAGCGCGGTTGCCAAGTATGTATACATACTTCGATTCGAAGCGCGAGATCCCGCCAGTCCTTCACGTCAGCGACTGGCCGAAGGTTTCGTCTGCGGGAGCGCGCTACTTTCGGTCGAAGACGGTGCGTGACGGGCGGCCGCGCAGGTACTTGTCCACGCCGTCGCTCATGGCTTTGGCGTAGCCGCCGAGCGCGCCGTCGATGGCTTCGAGCGTGCGATCGATGTCGGCGTCGCTGTGGGAGTAGCTCGTCACCAACGACGGCGCGAGGACGCCGCGCTGGATGAGCTCCTGCAAGAACAGGGTTCGGAAGGGTTGAGACGGTT
>DASXWF010001190.1:0-8664 GCA_036503835.1 Polyangiaceae bacterium
GCGGGGGGGGGGGATGAAGCCGGAGGCGAGGCGGGCGCGAGCGGCGGCGCCGGGACGGGCGCGAGCTCCGGCAGCTCCAACGGCGGCAATGCCGGAAATGGCGGAAATTCGGGCGATTCGGGCGCAGGCGGGACCGGCCCCGGTGGCGCCGGCAGTGGAGGAACCGGAGGCGCTCCGCTCCCGAGCCCAGTTTGCGACGACGGCAATCCGTGCACGGCCGACGCTTTCGTGGAGGGGGCTTGTCGCAACGATCCCGTCGTCGACGGCTCGCGCTGCGACGACGCCGACTTCTGTTCGTCCGGCGATCGCTGCGAGGCCGGCGCGTGTCTGCCGACGGGGCGCCTGAGAGGCGAGTCCGAACTGCTCGGTCAGATCGACATGTACGGCACGTCCGGCGGCTACAGTGGCGCGCCCGTCGCCGTCTACGGTCGAGATCGCTTCGTGTTCTTCGACAGCCTCATCAACAAGACACGCGTCGTGGTGGCCGACGTCGAGGACGGCTCGCTGCGCACGCGTGACAAGCTCGAGCTGGACCTCGCGACGCTGGCGCCCGTGTCCGCCGCCTGGGACGGTCTCGCCGCCACGATCGACGGCGACACCAGCATCACCATCGGCGGTGATGGACGCATGCTCCAGATCCTATCCGTCGCGGAGGACGGCGTGCTTTCGGAGCGCGGCCGGCTCGAGCTCGACGGCTCGGTGATGAGCAGCATGGTCGGGCGTGGAAACAAGCTGTTTCTCTGCTCGAATTTCCAGTTCATCAGCCCGCCCGCCACGGGCACGGTCAGCTACTTGGATGTTTCGGATCCCGACGCGCCGGTGCTCGTGTCGCAAACCAGCGTCGGCAGCGGCGCCAGCTGCGGCTCGATCGCGCTCAGCGAAGACGGCGATCGCCTCTACGTCAACACGAGCGGCGGTGTGCTTTTTTCGGACCTCGCGAACTACTCGGGGAGCGGACCTCTCGAGTTCGCGGCGGAGCCGCTCGTGCCCGTCGAATCCGGCGTCCATCTCCGAGGCGGGCGCGTGCTCACGCGCACCGGCACGGGCAGCGAGATCACGGTCTTCGACGAGGCTTCGCACGAGATCGAGGGCCGCTTCACGGTGACCGGTGCGAACCTCGCGGGGCTCGGCGAACACGGTGTCTTCGTCCAGGGGGTGCGTCCGGCCGGCGCCGGGCGGGAGTTCTTCGCGGCGCTCTACGACTTCGAAGGCTCGCTGATCGAGGAGCGCCTGCTCGGAACGACGCCGTACTCCGCGGCGCTCGGCTCGCAGAAGCCCGCCATCAGCCTCAATTACGCCTTCGCACCGTCCAACGCGTCGCTCTTCGAGCTCACCGACGAGGGACTCTCGGACGCGTTCGCGCCCACCCTCGGCAATCCGGGCCTGCTGTTCGTGGATTCCGGCGGCGTCCACGCCCGGAGCCGCCTTTCCTCGCACCGCATCGACGTGAGCGATCCCGGAGCCCCCGCCCTGGTCGCCGGGGGGTGGCACGGCGGACCGCTCGGCCTGCGACTCGACGTTTCGCTGTCCCCGCCCGCGCTCCTGCCGGACCTCGAATCCACGACTCTCGTCGGGCTGTATCTCGGGTACACCTCGCCGCTGATCGAGCAATCGGCTACGAACTACGCGAGTCAACTGCGGCTGCCGCTGGTCGGCGCCGACGCCGGCGAACGCCTCGCTCCGACGGGAGCCGTCGTCGACCTGCCCGGTGGCGGGGCGGCGCTGCTCAGCGCGGGCGACTACCTATACCGGGCCGAGCTCGCGAACGGGGGCCTGGCGGTGCGCTTCCGGCGCTGGCTCGTGGCCGACCTCGTACGCGGGGTGACGGCGCCGTCGCTGGATCTCTCCATCGAGCTCCCGGCGACTACGACCAATCTCAGCTTCGACGTAGACCCGGTGGCGCGCGTCGCGGTGATTGCGGCAAACCTCGTTCTTTACCGCATAGACCTCACGCAAGCGTCGCCCGTCGCCGAGGCGATCCCGCTCAGCAACGCGATCGGCACGTCCGTGCGGCGCGTGCGCGTCGCGCACAACCGCGTCGCGTACACGGACGGAAGCGGTATCGGTTTCCTCGATCTCGACGAAAAAGTGGAGCAGGTGCTGCCCGAGCTGCCTGTCACGTTCATCGGCTCCATCCTCGGCTTCGACGGAACCACGGCCTTCCTGAGCAGCTCGTTCATGCTCACGGCCGTGCAGCGCGGATTGCCGCTGGAACAGGCGGTCGTCGGACAGTTTCCCATGAACTTCGTTCCGACCTCGCTCGTCGAGAGCTCGGGCGTGCTCGTCGCAGCCTCCCTCGGGGGCATCATCACGCTCGCGCCTTTCTGCGACTGACGCTTCAGTCGAGCTTCAGCACCGCGCGCTCGTTCACGTCGACGTCGACCTGAACGACGCTCTCGACGCCCACCTGGTCCATGAGCGCCCTGCCGTAGGACGCGCTCTCGTCCCGCAGCACGGTGATCGGCAGGTACACGAGCCGGAGCCGGGTGCCCGGTGGCGCGCCTTCCAGCCCGGAGACGCCGCTCGTGCGCTCGCGCTCGGGTCCGCCGAGCGCCGCGTCCACGATTTGCCAGCGCTTGGCCGCGTGCTGTTCCACCCAGGCGTGTCCGAACGCCAGCACCTGCGGCTCGACCTCGGGGCCGTGCACGCCAGCGAGGACGATGCCCAGGATCACGCGTGCCTTGAAGCCGAAGCGGCGCAGGAGCGCGGTCGTGAATACGGCGTGCTCGGTGCAATCGCCGGCGTGCGTGAGGGCGACCCGCGAAGCCACGTCGAACGAGCGAGCGTACGTCTTCTCGGCGATGTAACGATCCGCGAACGCCGAGATCCCCGCCGGCGAGTCGGCCTTGCCGCTCTTCTCGAGCTCGGCGACGGGTGCCGCGAAGCTCGGTTGATCGTAGTCGATCACGAACGAGCTCTTCTGATCCCCCTTCGAAGGCGCGTCGCTGCTGCCGAGCTTCGAAACGTCGGAGATCTGAAACGTCCCGTTCACGAGCGGGATCTTGCTGCGCCGCGTCAGCTCGCCGAGGTTCTTGTAGCCGCTCATCACCTCGACGCGCACCCTGAGCCCGCGCGCGAACTCGTCGTCGCTCGCGCTCTTCGCGACCAGGCGCGTCGCGCGCTCGCTCACGTGCGCCGGGATCGCCGACAGGAACAGGCTGCCGTCGGGGACGAAAGTCCGGTGCAGCTCCGTGGCCGGCTCCGGCTTGGCCGGCGCCGAGGGTGCAGCGCCGTCCGGCGCGACGGTCTTGGCGCTCCCCGCGCCTCCGCATGCGAGCGCGAGCAGCGCGACGAAAAAGCAGGCCGAGCGCGCGGCGTCGCTAGAGCTCACCGAGTTCTTCCACCAAATCAATCTGGATCTTGCGCGAGCCGACCGACATCACCGCCTGGCGCACGACGCCACGCGCGTTGGTCTTGAGCGTCGCGCCGCGCTGGCCGAGCGTCGAGACGATGGTGAGGCCGCCGTCCACCGACGTCACTTCGTACGAAACCTTGGACGGCTGAGCGGCGTCGATCGAGGGCGTGTACTCCCACTGCTCGAACTTGGCCTTCTTGCCGGCGCGAGCGAGCTCCTTGAACTTGCGCTCGGCGGCGTAGCGCGCCTTCAGCGCCTGCTTCGACTTGAAGCTGCCCTTCACTTCCTTGCTCTGGATCGTGCCGACGTAGTTGTAACCGGTCTTGCTGCGCTCCACGTCGATCTCGAGGCTCGACTCGCCGTTCTCGATCGCAAGGAACTTACCGCTCACGAGCGCGCCGTCCTTGTCGCTCGTCACGATTTCGGCTTCGTCGTCGAACGACATTTCGCCGGGCGCGATCGGCAGGAAGCGGGCGCCGAGCGAGACCCGGCGCACGTTGCCGTCGTCGAGCGCGTAGGTGGTGTCGCGCGAGAAGCCGACCGGCGTGCCGTCGATGGTGATGGCCCAGAGCTCGCCGCGCGTCGGCGCCGGCTGCTCGCTCTTGAATTGGAAGCTCTTCGCGAACTCGGTGCTGACGCGCGCGAAGCTCTTCGCGTAGCCGGGCGCGTCGTGCCAGCAGAGCACCGGATGCTCGGGCCGCGGCATGGCCATCAGCTTGAAGTCGCCGGCCATCAGCGTGCCTTCCCGCTCGACGTGATACACGCCGCGGATTCCGAGCACCGGATCGAGCGCGTGGTGCTCCAAAAAATACGGAGCGAGCGCCTTGAACTTCACGGTCTTCGCCGCAGCCTTCAGCATCGAGTTCGCGGCGGCGCCCGCGTCGACCACCTGCTTGTGGACGAAGCAGTGCACCTCGGCGTCCCAACCCAGATCGGCGGTGACGGTGAGGCCGAGCGGTTCGAGCTTGAGCTTCGGCGGCGATTTCGCCTCGATGTACGCGCTGAAGGCGCCCTCCACCTTGACGAGGTGCTTCTGCGTGGGCTCCGCTTCGCGCTCGAACTGCGCCTCGACTCCCTGTTCCTCCGAACTGTCGTTCGACGCGGGCGAGCCGGCCGGCGCTTTCGAGCCGCCGCACGCGCCGAGCAGCGCGGACGAGGCAAGCAAGACCCAACCGAACCCTCCACCGGACCGACGAACGGCGATCACCGCGCGCATTCCCCGAATTGTACCACCAGACGATTTCGTTCAGGTTCCCGCCGCTCCGCGGCGAGGGCGACGCTCGAATCGCAGCATCATTTCGGCTCAGTCCATGTCGGGCGGCTGTTCGGCCGCCGGTGGGACTGGGAGCTGCGGCTCGAGCCCGTCACCCCCCGTTCGGTCTCGGGTGCGTCGCGATGCAAGAGTCACCGCCGAGGCGGATTGTCGCGAGGTCGTGCGGGGACGGGCGCGGAGCGGCAGCCCGTGAGCAGCGTGATCACGATGGCGGCGAGGTCCGGGGCGCCCTGCCCGTCACGTCGCGGCGGCGGCACGCGGCTTGCGTTCGTGCCGAGCGTTCGGGCGGCCAAGATGCGAACGTTCCGTTGTACCTGTGGTGCGCGAGTGTTCTTCGAAAACAGTCGTTGCCTCGCGTGCCAGCGCGAGCTCGGGTTCCTGCGGGAGCGGCTCGAGCTCTGCGCGCTCGAGCCGGCCGGCGGCGAGCTGTTCGAGGCCGCCGGCGGTCGCTACCGGAAGTGCTCGAACTACGTGGAGCAGGGCGTCTGCAACTGGCTCGTGCTCGCGGAGCGCGGAACCGACCTGTGCGCGGCGTGCAGCCTGAATCGCGTCATCCCCGACCTGTCGCAGCCGGAGAGTCGCGTGCTCTGGGGTGAGGTCGAACGCGCGAAGCGAGCGCTGCTCTACGGCCTCGGTCGCATCGGCTTGCCCGTGATTTCCAAGCAGGAGGATCCGGCGCGCGGCCTCGCGTTCGACATCAAGGCCGACACCGCCGGCGAACACGTGCTCACCGGACACAGCGAGGGCCTCGTGACCCTGAATCTCCGCGAGGCCGATCCCGCAATTCGAGAAAAGGTGCGCGTCGATATGAACGAGCGCTACCGCACGCTGCTCGGCCATTTCCGGCACGAGGTCGGTCACTATTTTTTCGATCGCCTGGTCGGTGCCGGCCCGCACCTCGACGAATTTCGCGAGCTGTTCGGGGACGAGCGCGCCGACTACGCGGCGGCGCTCGCCCGGCATTACCAGGACCCGCCCGCGCCCGGGTTTCACGACGCCTTCATCAGTTCCTACGCGCGGGCGCATCCGGCCGAGGACTGGGCGGAGACGTTCGCGCACTACCTGCACTTGCTCGACACGCTGGAGACCGGACAGCACTTCGGGTTCGCGCAAGGCATCCCGGCGCGCATGAGCCTGCCGGGCATTTCCGACCTCGACGTCGTGCTCGCGGAGTGGACCGAGCTCACGATCGCGCTGAACGCGTTGAACCGCAGCATGGGGATGCCCGACGCGTACCCGTTCGCGATCAGTCCGGCCGTAAGAAGGAAGCTCGAGTTCGTGCACCGGGTGGTTCGCGAGTGCCGCGAGCCTGCTTCGCACGCCGCCTGAAACGAGGGCGGCCCCACGAGGCGCGCGCCGGGTAGTCCGGGGCGCGAGAGCCGGGGGCACGGGCGACGCGGGAAGGGCGAGTTGACCGGGACGGCCGAGGGACACCTAGAAGAGTGGGGCGACGTGCGCTATGCTCGCCCGTCGCCCCCGGGGATACATGGGCCTTTTTCCCGAAGATCGCCTGGACGTACCCGAGTTCGCGCTCCGTCTGGCGGCGCTGCTCGGCGAAGCCCGCGATCGGCTGGGTGTTCGCTGGCTGGGCGTCGTCGAGCTCGCCGTACCCGGCAGTCGCGCGGGCACGGTGTGGCGCGCCACGTCCGCCGGGGGCGAGCCCGAGCTTTCACTCCCGGCGTTCGAGCGCCTGGCGTCGGGGCCGGAGCACGTTCCCGCGGGCGTCCCCGAGCTGCGGCCGCACCAGGTAGCGGCCGTCGTCCGCGCAGCCCGCGTCATCCGCCTCGAAGTCGCGCCTCGGCTGCACGCGGGCACCGACGCGCTGCTCGTCATGCTGGACGCCGAGGGGGCGCCGGCGGACGGCGTGCGCGAGCTCGTGCGCTGCCTGGAACGCGGGCTCTCGGGCGAGCGTCGAGCACGCATGGCCAACGCGCTGCTCTCCGCGATCGATCAAGCCCCCGACGCCATGGAGCTCACCGACCGCGACGGCCGCCTGTTCTACGTGAACCGAGCTTGGGAGCGTTTCACGGGCCATGCCTCGGCGGACGTGATCGGCCGCACCGTCGGTCAGATCCTGCGTGATCCGGAGGCGCCCCTCCACGATCCGGCCTTCTATCAGTTCACGATGGCGGAGCTTCACGCCGGTCGCCCGTGGCTCGGAGCGCTCGCGGCTCGCCGGCGCGACGGCGGGCGCGCGTTCAGCGAGGTCAACGTGGGGCCTTTCGCCGACGCGAGCGCCGGTATGCACGGGCACGTGGCAATCCGGCGCGATCTCGCGCACCGCTCGGAGCGCGATCAGGCGCTCGCGCAGGCGCATCACGAATTTCGGCTCGTGCTGGCGGCCATCACCGACGGCGTGTGCGTGCTGCGCGACGGCCGGATCTACTTCACGAATGCCGCCTTCACCTCGATCGTGCTCACTAGCGAGGCGGGCGTGATCGGTCGCGCTTTCGTCGATTTCGTCCATCCCGACGATCGGGCGCAGTTCGAGCAGCAGCATCCGAGCAAGGTCGCGCGCGTGCGCGTCCTCGCCCAGGGCGGCGCGCCGCGCTTCGTCGAGATCTCGCGCGCCGGCGCGGTCTCGTTCGAGGGCAAGCCCGCGACCATTCTTTTCGCCCGCGACACCACCGACTACCAGCTCGCTCGCGAGGAGCTGTCCCGCGCCGAGAAGCTCTCCGCGCTCGGCTCGCTCGCCGCCGGCGTGGCGCACGAGATCAACAACCCGCTCGCGTACGTGGCGCTGAACCTGGAGCTCCTGGCCGACCGCGCCGAGACGCTGGGCGAGCCGGAGCGCGAAGCGCTGCTCGAGGCCATCGACGGCGTGAGCCGTATGCGGGCGATCGCCGCCGAGCTCCACACCTTTTCGGGCAGCGACGGTCCCGGCCCGCCGGAGCCGGTGGACGTCTCGCGCGCGCTCACGTCCGCCCTGAACATCGCTCAGAACGAGATCCGCCATCGCGCGGCGCTGGTGCGAAACTTCGAGAACGGCCTGTTCGTGCTGGCGCGCGAGGGTCAGCTCGTGCAGGTGCTCGTGAACGTGCTGGTCAACGCCGCGCAGGCCATCACCGAGCCGAGCATCGACGATCAGATGATCCGCGTGAGCTCGCGCGCGCGGGCGGACGGGAAGATCGAGATCGTCGTCGCCGATACCGGCGCCGGCATTCCGGCGAACGTGCTGCCGCACCTGTTCGACCCGTTCTCGACGTCGAAGCGGCGGGGCGAAGGGTCGGGCCTGGGTCTCGCGATTTGCCGCCGCATCGTGCAGGGCTTCGGCGGTCAGATCCGCATCGCGAGCACGCTCGGCCAGGGCACTACGGTCACGATCGAGCTGCCGGAGACCACGCGCGCGCCGGTGCTGCGTCCCGTGCGGCAGAAGTCCACCCTGCGCCCGCGCGAGCCGCAGCTCCGCGTGCTGATCGTCGACGACGAGCGCTCGATCGCGCGCGCGTTGCGGCGCATCCTCACGGCTCACGAGGTGGTGCTCGCGGAAGACGGGCAGAGCGCGCTCGCGCTCATCGCCGCGAGCCCCGACTTCGACGTGGTGCTCTGCGATCTGATGATGCCGGGGCTGTCGGGCGCCCAGGTGTACGAGCAGGCGTGCCGGCAGAAGCCGGACATCGGCGCCCGCTTCGTGTTCATGACGGGCGGGGCGGTGACGGCGGCGAGCAAGGAATTCTTGAAGACGGTCGAGGGCAGGGTGCTTCAAAAGCCCTTCGATCCGGCTGCGGTGCTCGAGTGCGTCGAGCAGGTCGCGCGCAAGCTGGGGCAGGCGCGCGACAAGGCCGGCAAGCGCCGCGAGAGTTCCGAGTCTTCCAAGCGCAATTACTTCTAGCGGGGGCGCCTTTCGGCGTCCCCCGCCCGACGAGACCTGTAAGTCTTGGAAAGAACAGATCACGATCGTCGCGAGCGGGAACGAAGCCAAGGCGAGAAATCGGCGGGGCCGGCGCTCGCTGTCCTTCGACCTGGAAGCGACGCGCGACGTGAAAGCTCGTTCCGGAAAGGCGGCGGGAGCGTCCTGGCTGCTTCCCGCCGGGGG
>DASXWF010001191.1:0-1593 GCA_036503835.1 Polyangiaceae bacterium
GGCGTCGGAGCCGGAGCCTGTCGAGGCTCGAGCGCGAGCGGCACCGCCGGCCGTGACACCTGCCGAGCGTCTCGAACACGCGCCGGTGCCGCGACTCGCGGCCTCGAGCACCCCAGTCGCGCCAGCGGAGGTGCTCGCGGCGAGTGCGCCGGTGGCCGTGGTGGCACTGGCGTCTCCTGCCGCTCCCGCACGCCCGACGCGGTCACGTGACGGGAGGGCCGCCGTTCGTCCCTCGCAGCCGGCCGCGAGTGCGCCGGTGCCTCCAGCCGTCGCGCCGAAGCCCGATCCGCTCGAAACCAGGGGCTACGTCGTCAAGAGTCCCTACGGCCCGAGTGACGAGACTGCCTCGATCAAGTGAGGCGTCAGAACGAGAACCGCAGCTCGGCTCTGCGCGCGCCGGCGACGATGCGCGGGCCGTCGCCCTCGGTGAGCCAAAGCACGGTGGCGGTCGCCACCATCACGATTCCCGAGGTGACGGCAACCCAGGCGACGCGATCGGAGTCGTCGATCGAGTCGGCGAGGGCGTTGTTCTGGTCGATCCGCTGCTGCTGCTCGCGCGCCGCCGCCAAGGATGAGCCGCCGTCCCCGGGGACGACGGTGATCGCGCCGAGTTGGTCGAGTGCCTGGTCTTCCTCCTCCCAAGCATCGTATCTCGCACGGTTCGAGACGAGCACTGCGGTCCCGACCCCGGCGAGCGCGAGTCCGGTCGACGCGAACGCCAGGCTGAAACCGGACCAGCGCGCGCGGCGAACCTCGTCCTTTCTGGACGGCGGGGGGGCTGAGGGCGCACGAGCGCGCGGAGGTGATGGGGGCGCGGCGGCGGGTGGCACCGGGGCCGCGTGTTCGGCAGCGGGCGGAGCGGGCGCTGCGGCGGCGTCGGCCGTGGTCTTCAATGGCCGCCTGGCGAGTTCGGTGTCGATGCTCGCGATCTCCCGCTCGGCAGCTGCCTGCTCCGGCGGCGAAATTCGAGCGTTGCCCTCGGCCAGATAGCGCTCGAGGTAGCGCCGCGCATCCTCGAGCTCGCCGAGATCGCGACAGACGCGCGCCAGGTTCAAAAGGACGAGGTGGTGGGGGCTCTCGCGGTACGCTCGCTCGAACGAGGTTCGCGCGGCACGCAGGTCGCCGGAGCGCGCCGCCTCCAGGGCTTCCGCGTACGCCCGCTGGGCCGTCGCTTCGTCGGCGCGCGCCGGGTGGGCGGCGAGTGCCGCCGAGAGTCCGACGGCGGCGGCCAGACTCGCGCGCCGGCTTCGGTTCACTGCCGCGTTGCCCAAGGCTTTCGTCCTATCACTACTCGGTATGTTTTTGGCGCGTCTGCTCGCGTTCCGAGCGCTGCCGTCGTAATACCGTCGCGCGCCCCCGCGCTCGATGAATCGACCCCGACGCTCACGCCTTCGAGCTCGCATGACCGGCGTCGCGTTGCTGTGCGCGTCGGCGTTACCCTTCGCGTGCCGGAATACGAGCCATCAGCCGGCGGTCCCCTGGGTTCTGCCGGACGCCGGAGGTAGTGGCGAACCAGGAGGAGCCGCCACGGGCGAAGGCGGAGCGACATCCGGTAAGCGTGGAGCGGTGTCGGGCAAGGGTGGAACGGCATCC
>DASXWF010001192.1:0-6113 GCA_036503835.1 Polyangiaceae bacterium
TGCCGCGAGCGTCGCGAGCGGTTCGACGCCCGCCCCCGCCGTGGCCAACTCGGAACCGGCGACGGCAGCCGACCCCTTCGAGCTCGTCGCCGGCGGCGCTAGGGAGGATCTGGCGGTGTCGATCGGCTTCGCGAGCAACGGCACGGCGCCGCTGCCGAGCGCGATTCCGCGGCTGTCGCGCGTGGCGAGGACGCTGCGGGAGCATCCGGAGATCCTGCTAGTGCAGGTCCAGGGGCATGCCGACGAGCGCGGCGAGCACGGTCACAACCTGGAAGTGACACGCGCGCGCGCCGCGGCCGTGCTCGAGGCGCTCGTCACGCTGGGCGTCGAGCGCGAGCGCCTGCACGGTGCCGGCTACGGCGCGCGCTGCCCGGCGGATCCTGCCTGCCGCGGCGCCACGGCGCCCGAGAGTTGTCATGCGGCCGACCGCTGGGAGAACGATCGCCGCGTGGTCTTCGTGCCGCTCAAGGCAGGCACGCGCTCACTCCGGGGCGAGCTCGTGTGCGCCGCCGCGGCCGAGCTCATTCCGCCGGAAGACAGGGCGTTCCACTCCGGGCGCTGACCCGGTCCGCCCGCTCACCCCGGCGCCGGCGCCGGCATCGGTTCGGCGAGCCAGGCTCGCGCCGCCGGCTCGGTCCCGAACACGCGCCCGAAGCGCGGCGCACACTGCTTGATCAGAAGCTTCGCCTGCAGGCTCTGGAGCGCGTCGGCGCTCGTGAGGATCGCGATCTTGCGCAGCGCCGCTTCCCAGCACCACACGCATTTCTCGAGCGCGGCTTGGGTGTCGGGCCCCCAGGTCGCGGGTGCCTCGCGCAGGTCGAACAGACAGGCGCGGGCGGTCACGCGCGGCAAGAGCACGATGCGCTCGAAGATGGGGATCTTCTCGGCGGCCAGGGTGGCGCCCACTTCGCGTGGCAGGTCGAGGCGTGCCCACACACGGCACCACACGATCCCGTTCTCCAAATCGAAGCGGTAGTTCTTGCCCTCTGCGTAGGGAGGCTTTCCACCCGGGTAGGGCGGCCTCGAGTCCATTCTCCATCTTACCGGGCATTCCGCCCCAGGTCGAGCAGCCCGGCGGCCGGTTGCCCGCCTGTTCCGGAGCGCGCGATACTCATTGGACCCATGCCCAAGTCGTCGCCTCCCGGGGCCGCGCGCGAACGACTCGAAAAGTCGCGCAGCGCCAAGATCAAAGTCGCGGTCACGGACATCGACGGCGTGCTCCGCGGAAAATACATCCATCGCGCCAAGCTCGAGTCCGTCCTCGAGTCGGGCCTCGGCTTCTGCAACGTGGTGTTCGGCTGGGACGCCGGGGACGTTTGCTACGACAACGCGAGCTACACGGGCTGGCACACCGGCTACCCCGACGCGCTCGTGCGCCTCGATCTCGCCACGTACCGCGAGATCCCGTGGGACGGCGAGGTGCCCTTTCTGCTCGGAGAGTTCGTCGACGAAAATGGCGACGGACTCGCGATCTGTCCGCGCCAGACGCTGCGGCGCGTCCTCGCGCGCCTCGAGGCGGCGGGTTTTTCGGCGAAGGCCGCCTTCGAGTACGAGTTCTTCCACTTCCGCGAGACGCCGCAGGCGCTGGCCGAGCGCGGGCACGTGCGGCCGAACCCGATCACGCCGGGCATGTTCGGGTATTCGCTGCTGCGCCTGAACGAAAGCCGCGACTACGTGAACGCCCTCTTCGACGAGCTCGCAGCCTTCGGTGTCCCCATCGAGGGGCTCCACACCGAGACCGGGCCCGGCGTACTGGAAGCCGCGATCCTCTACTCGGAGGCGCTCGAGGCGGCCGATCGCGCGGTGCTCTTCAAGGCTTCGGCGAAGGAAGTCGCGCGCCGCTTCGGCATCATGCCCTCGTTCATGGCCAAGTGGCGCGCGGATCTGCCGGGCTGCAGCGGCCACATCCACCAGAGTCTCTGGAACGACGGCGGGAAGAAGAGCGCCTTTTACGACGGCGACACGAAGCATCGCATGAGCCGGAGCTTCGATCACTACATCGCCGGCCAGCTCCACTGCCTGCCCGAGCTCCTGCCGATGTACGCGCCCACCGTCAACAGCTACAAGCGCCTGGTCGAGGGCGCCTGGGCGCCGACGCGCGCGAACTGGGGTGTCGACAACCGGACCACGGCGCTCCGCGCCATTCCGGGCAGCAAGAAGAGCACGCGCCTCGAGACCCGCGTGAACGGCTCGGACTCGAACCCGTACCTGGCGCTCGCCGCGGCGCTGGCGAGCGGTCTGTACGGTATCGAGCAGGAGCTCGATCTCGCTCCCCCCGTGTCCGGCAGCGGCTACGCGGATCACACGGCGCTCGCGCTGCCGAAGAACCTCGAGGAGGCGACCCAGCGCTTCCAGAACAGCGAGCTTGCACGGACCTTCTTCGGCGACGAATTCGTCGAACACTTCGCGACCACGCGCCAGTGGGAATGGCGGCAATTCGGCAAGGCCGTCACCGACTGGGAGCTCGCGCGCTATTTCGAGATCATCTGAGTCTTGGACGAGAGGACGGACTTTGGCAGGAGCAGATCACGATCGGCGCGAGTCGCCACGGGCCACGAAAAGAACCGGCGAGGCCGGCGCCCGTCGTCTCTTCGGTCGGACCAGTCGCGAGGCGCTCCGATCTGCTCCGGAGCCACTGACGCACACGACACCGCAAATGCTCCCGAAGAAAACGTAGGTCGATGCACCGGCAATAGGATTTCCCATGGCGTTTTATCAATACAATTTCCCGACTCGCATTCAGTTCGGCAACGCTGCGCTATCGCTCGTCGGGCCGGCGCTCGTGGAAGCGGGGAAGAAGCGGCCGCTCGTCGTCACCGACAAGGTGCTCGCGCCGCTTCCGCCCGTGAAGCACGCCCAGGAGGCGCTCGCCGAGTCGGGTCTCGAAGCGGCCGTGTTCGCCGGGGTCTGGGGCAATCCCGTCAAGTCGCAGGTCACGGCGGGCGTCGCGGCCTACCGCGAGCACCGCGCCGATTGCATCGTGGGTCTCGGCGGCGGCGCGGCGCTCGACGTGGCCAAGGCCATCCTGCTCATGATCCATCACCCCGGCGATCTCTTCGACTACGAGGACGAGAAGCCGGGCGCGCGTCCCATCGACAAGGAGATCCCGTACTGGGTGTCGATCCCGACGACCGCGGGCACCGGCAGCGAGGTCGGGCGCAGCACCGTCATCTCGGACGACGCGACGCACGTGAAGAAGATCATCTTCTCCCCGCGGCTGCTCGCCCAGCGCGTCTTCCTCGATCCGCTCCTGACGGTGGGCCTGCCGGCGGCGGTGACCGCGGCGACGGGGATGGACGCGCTCACGCACCTCGTGGAGTCGTACCTGGCGCGCGGCTATCAGCCGCTCTGTGACGGCATCGCGCTCGAAGGGGTGCGGCTCGTCTCGAAGAGCCTCGAGCCCGCGGTCGCGTTCGCGCGCCGCATCGAGCAGGGCGAGCGGGAGCTGCTCAGCGACTCGGAGCACGTCGAGGCGCGCGGCTACATGCTGAACGCTGCGATGATGGGCGGCGTCGCGTTCCAGAAGGGCCTCGGCGTGACCCATTCGCTCGCGCACGCCCTCTCCACGGTGTGCGACCTCCACCACGGCCTCGCGAACGGCATCGCGATCCCGTACGCGATGGCGTTCAACCGGGAGGTCTCCGCCGAACGGCTCGCGACCCTGGCCGAGATCGCCGGTGCCCCGCGCAAGGACGCGGCCGGCTTCGTCGCGTGGCTCGAGACGCTGCGCGCGGCCATCGGCATTCCCCGCACCCTGCGCGAAGTCGGCGTCCGCGAAGAGCACCTGGAGAAGCTGGTCGCCATCGCCGTCGCGGACGCTTGCCATCCCTCGAACCCGTGCAGCGTGAGCGAGGCGGACTTCCGGGCACTCTTCGCCAAGGCCCTGGGCTGACCATGAAGATCGAAAATCCCGCCACCGGCGCCGTCGTCGAAGACCTCGCCGAAGACACGCCCGAAACCGTGGCCGCGGCGTATGCCCGCGCCCGCCGTGCCCAACCCGGCTGGGCCGCCACGCCGCTCGCCTCGCGGCTCGCGGCGATCGGGCGCTTTCGCGATCGGGTCACGGCGAACAAGGACAGCCTCGCGCTCACCCTCACCCGCGAGACGGGCAAGCCCGTGCAGCAAGCCAGAAACGAGCTTTCCGCGCTGCCCGGGCGCATCGACTTCTTCCTCGCGAAGACCGCGGATGTCTTGCGCGAAGAGTCCGTGCTGCACGAGGCCGACGGCTCGCTCGACGAAGTGATCGCTCACGAGCCGCTCGGCGTGGTCGCCAACGTCTCCGCCTGGAATTACCCGTGGTTCGTGGGTTCCAACGTCTTCATCCCCGCGCTCCTCACGGGCAACGCCGTCCTCTACAAGCCGTCGGAGCACGCCGCGCTCACCGGCCGCCGCATCGCCGAGCTCCTGCACGAAGCCGGCGTTCCCGAGGACGTCTTCATCCCGGTCTTCGGCGCCGGCGCCGTCGGACAGGCCGTCATCGACCAACCCGTGAACGGAGTCTTCTTCACCGGCAGCTACCCGACCGGCCGCCGCATCGCGGAGCGCGTCGCACCCCGCCTGATTCGCCTCCAGCTCGAGCTCGGCGGCAAGGACCCGACCTACGTCACGGACGACGTCGACGTGCGCCTCGCGGCGGAGAGCCTGGCCGACGGCGCCATGTACAACACCGGACAGAGCTGCTGTTCGGTCGAGCGCATTTACGTCCACGAGGCCGTCGAGGAGCGCTTCCTCGAAGCCTTCGTCGAAGTCGTGCGAAATTTCCGCTCGGGCGATCCGGAGGACTCCAACACGTACATCGGACCGCTCGCGCGGAGAGAGCAGCTCGCCGTTCTGGAAGCCCAGGTCGAAGACGCCGTGAAGAAGGGCGCTCGCCTGCTCATCGGCGGCAAGCGCGGCGCGGGCCCCGGCTGGTACTTCGAGCCCACCGTGCTCGCGGGCGCGACCAACGAGATGCGGCTGATGCGCGACGAAAGCTTCGGTCCGATCGTCGGCATCGCGCGCGTCACGAGCGACGACGAGGCAGTCGCCCTGATGAACGACACCGAGTACGGCCTGACCGCCGGCGTCTACTCCCGCGACCGGACCCGCGCCGAGCGCATCCTGTCGCGAGTCGATGCCGGCAGCGTGTACGTGAATGCCTGCGACCGCGTGAGCCCGCGCTTGCCCTGGACCGGACGCCGGCATTCCGGCATCGGCTCGACCCTGTCCACGTACGGAATCCGGGCTTTTCTGGAGCCGAAAGCCTGGCACAAGAAAGCCATGCAGTAGGCCGAAAGCACAGAGGGAGGGAATTTCGCCGGGAGGGGGGTACGATGCGCCATGCGCTGGGCATGGAGGCTGATGTGGTTCGCGGGCGCCCTCGGTTCGCTCGGGTGCGGAGTGAAGGACGAGGACGCCGAGGAGCCGCGCGGTGAGCCCACGGACAGCGTCGTGGGTGAGGAGTGGCGGAGCTACTGCGTGGCGACGTTCGCCCGTGACTACACGGTGATGGATGTCTTCGGCGATCGGGTGTTCACGGCTCGGTCGGGTGAGGAGTACCTGCTCGCCGAGTACGGGAGCGCGTTCGGCAACGACGAGGCTTCGCTCTTGTACGTCACGCAGGGTGGACCGTACGAGTTCGAGGTGACGCGGCCTGCCGGCGGCGAGTTTCCGTTCACCTCCAATTGCGCCGTGGGAGCGACGACGCCGTACTACGCGGCGTTCACGAACGTGAGCGTCTACGCCGAAGAGGCGCTCAGCACGAAGCTCTGCGATCTACCCTACGGCAGCGTGGTTCCGCGCGCGTCGAGTTCGTCGGGCTACAGCGCCGTGACGCTCGACTTCTTCGGCCCCAACACCTACGAAGTCTTCTTGAATGCCTTCGGCCCGCAGTGCGGCGGCGCCGACAGGGGATACGTGAGCGTTCCGCAGGTCGAGCTGTTCGGCACGAATACGTGGCTCGTGCCCATCACGGCGATCGTCGGTCCCGGCTGACGCACCTTCCGCGGGAAGCCATTCCGCGGGAAGCTATTCCGCGGGAAGCTATTCCGCGGGGAAGCCCTGCGTCGGGACCGGCCCGGGCGCGGAGGGACTGGGCGTCGGGGCCGCTGGTGGAGTGGGCGCGCTGGGCGTCC
>DASXWF010001193.1:0-2723 GCA_036503835.1 Polyangiaceae bacterium
CATCGACAACTCACCGGACGGTGAAGCCGACTCGCCGGCGGGCGGGAAACTCGTGCGCTACGTCGAGGACGCGGTCACCTCGCTCGGTTCCGGCAAGCCCATCGCCGTCGCCGAAACGGAAGCGTACGGCTGCAGCGTGAAGTACTCGAACTAGCCCCTTACGTCTCTCCCGAAACGTCGACGCGGTAGTCACCCGCGTCTTCGTCGTACGTTACGAGGAAGCGGATCGGGCGGCAGCACACGGCGCAGTCTTCGACGTAATCCTGGAGCGTGCCCCCTCCGGGATCGGGATAAGTTTCGAGAGGTTCGGCGCAGTGGGGGCAGGTGAGGTCGGACATGGAGATGACGTCCCGAGGCACTACGCCGATCGTGCTACAAAGTCCGGGTGCAACGCTACGTTCGGGGAGCAGTGCTCGGATTGGGAATCTTCGCCGGCCTGGCTTCGTGCGGCGCCGAGGACGCGAAGCGGGACCGCGACCGCGAGGACGCGGGCTCGGCGGGTACCGCGACCGCGGGTTCGAGTACGGCCGGCAGCGCCGGGCAAAGCTCGACCGGCGGCGACACGGGCGCGGGGGGCAAGGGCTCGAGCGGGACGGCTGGTAGCAACGCGACAGGCGGAAGCACGGCGACCGGCGGCACGGGAGGGACGAACGGGAGCGGGAGCGGCGGAGACGCGGCGACCGCGGGCGAGAGCAGCGGCGGCGCCGGAACGACGGGGAACAGCGGCGGCGCCGGAACGACGGGGAACAGCGGCGGAGAGGCGGGTTCGGCAGGCGCACCGCCCCGACCGCCGATCCCGGCGCAAACCGCGGCGGAGGCGATGGGCAAGGGCGTGAATCTCGGTCAGATGTTCGAGAACACCCAGCATCCGCCCACGCTCGAGGCGGCGAGCGCGAAGATCGACGCCTACTACGAGAAGGGCTTCCGCAACGTGCGCATTCCGGTCACCTGGACCGAGCCGACGAACGGCAGCGCGCTCGTCGTCGATCCGGCGGTCGGCGACGTCGATCGAGCCAACCCGCGCCTCGCGGTCATCGCCGGCGTCGTCGATCATGCGCTCTCCAAGGACGGCATGTACGTGGTGCTGAACGCGCATCACGAGCACGCCCTGAAGACGGAGCGTCGCGCCGCCGTGCTCGAGCGGCTCTGGAGCGATCTCGCGGAGATTTTCGCCGAGCGCGATCACCGGCTGATCTTCGAGATCCTGAACGAGCCGCACGCCGACGACGACGCTGCGATGCCTGCGGCGAACCTGCGGGAGATGACCGCCCTTGCGTACGCCAAGATTCGGGCGGTCGATCCGGAGCGCATCGTCGTCATCGGCGGGAACCGCTGGTTCGGGGCCTCCGAGGTCCCGGAAGTGTGGACGAACCTCGACGGCGTCGGGGGCGGCGACGACCCCTACGTGATGGCCACGTTCCACCACTACAACCCGTGGACCTTCTGCGGCAACGACCAGGGCAGCTACGACGACGCCTGGACCGACGCGAACCTCTCCGATCCGATGGACACGATGCTCGACTGGGCCGATTCGGTCGGCAACGGCATGCCCGTCTACATCGGCGAGTGGGGCGTCGCCTGGCAGAGTCGCTACGACACGCTCGCGTGCAACAACGTTCGACTCTGGTACCAGAAGCTGCACGCCGAGTTCGCCGCACCGCGCGGCATCCCCACTTCGGTCTGGGACGACGGCGGCTGGTTCATGATCTTCGATCACGCGACGAACGAGTACGCGAACAATCTGGTCGATTGCATCTCCGGCACGTGCGCTTGGGACGGCACCGAGCGCTACGCCGGCTGCGAATGAGGCAAGCATGGGAAAACCACTGACAGGCAAGGTCGCCGTAGTGGCCGGCGCCACGCGCGGCGCCGGACGCGGCATCGCCACCGCGCTCGGCGAGCTCGGCGCGACGGTCTACTGCACGGGACGCAGCGTTCCGGGCAGTCCCGGCATGAAGAACCGCTCGGAAACCATCCAACAGACGGCCGAAATCGTGAGCGCGCGTGGCGGCAAGGGCATCGCGCTGCGCGTCGATCACACGGTGCCGGGGGAAGTCTCGAGCCTGTTCGAGCAGGTCGGTGAGTACGACATCCTCGTGAACGACATCTGGGGCGGCGACGATCTCGTCGAATGGGGCAAAAAGCTCTGGGAGACGAAGCTCGAGGACGGGCTCACCCTCATCGATCGCGCGATCAAGACCCACATCATCACGAGCTACCACGGTCTGCCCCGCCTGCGCCGCGGCGGCGTCGTCTTCGAGATCACCGACGGCGACGCCTACTTTTACCGCGGTCACTTCTTCTACGACCTCGTGAAGACGACGGTCATTCGGATGGCCTTCTCACTTTCGCAGGAGCTCCGGGACCGCGGCGTGACGGCGCTCGCGGTGACCCCGGGCTTCTTGCGCTCGGAGTGGATGCTCGATCATTTCGGCGTGACCGAGGCGAACTGGCGCGACGCGACCGTGAAGGTGAAGGAGTTCATCGCTTCGGAGACCCCGCTCTTCGTCGGGCGTTGCGTCGCCGCGCTCGCCGCGGATCCGCACGTCTCGAACAAGAACGGACGCGTCTTCGCATCCTGGGACCTCGCCGAGGAATACGGGATCGACGACGCCGACGGCACCCGTCCCCACTTCGTGCGCTGGCTCCGCGAACACATGCCCGAAGTCGCCGCCGGCTGGAAAAAGGCCGACGACGGCTTCTACGCCTACTGGGGCAAGATG
>DASXWF010001194.1:0-4379 GCA_036503835.1 Polyangiaceae bacterium
GAGCTCGAGGATCTCAACGCGCTCGCTGCCACCATTTCGGAAACGAGCGACGGCGCAACGGGTCTCCGCAACGACGCCCTACCGGCGGCAACTGTCGTCGAATCCTCGGACGGTGCCGCTACCCTTCGAAACGACAGCTCCACCGCGGCAACGTTCTCCGAGTCGTCCGACGGCGCGGCAGTGTTGCGGAGCGACAGCTCGCTTGCGGTAACGCTCGCCGAGTCGTCGGACGGGGCGATCGATTTCATCCAGGAGAACGCGCCGAGTGCAACGATCGCTGAGACGAGCGACGGAGCGGTCACGCTCACCGCGCAATCGGTCGTTCTCGTCACTGTCGCCGAGTCGTCGGACGGCGCCGCGCTCATCGTCAGCGACCAAACGGCCGCCGCAACGGTCAGCGAGACGAGCGACGGCGCGTGCCAGCTCTACGTCGACCAGCCGCTCGCCGGTACGATCGTCGAAGCATCCGACGGCGCCTGCGCGTTCGAGCTCGAAGACGCGGAGCCGCCGTTCTCGCCGGCAAGCAGCCCCGGGCGCAACTCCTCGGCGGCATCGCTCACGAGCGCGGGGCGCTCGAGCACGATCACGCCCATCAGCGCCCAGCAGACCGACATCGAGATCGCGGCCTGACCCATGAGCTTCGAACGCTTCCCCGAGACGATGGATCCTGACGATCGAAAGGACTACACCTTTCGGTTCAAGCTACCGGCCGGCGAGGCCATCGATAGCGCGGTCGTCGCGGTCGTGGATTCGACCTCCGAGAACGAGCTCGCCGACACGGGCATCGAGTTCGAGTCCACGCAGTTCGGCCAGATCAGCGGGCAGGTCTACGGCGTGACCGTGTGGCTCACCGCGTCGGGCGTGACGCCCGGCTCCTACTACCTGCGATGCCGCGGCGAGACGGATGCGTTTCCGATCACCCGCAAGTTCGACAAGACGATGAAGCTCGTCATCGAGCAGCGCTGATGTGTCGCTCGAGGTGCTTCTCGACGACATCGGCCAGGTGCAGGTCGTCGGACCAATCGTTGTCACCGTGCTCGGCGCAGACACGGCGCAGAACTGCGCGCGTCTCTTCGAGCTGCTTCGCCGCGCCCGCGAGCCGGTTCTCTTCGTAGCCGAGTTCGCGCAGTGCCTGTGCGAGCAGCTGCCGCCACATGGCGCGACTTCCTTCGACGTACGCCTTCTCCTCGGCTTCGGTCATCCCCAAACCCTACCACACGGACCGCCCATGACCCGCCTCCCGCTCCCCCTGCTCCTCACCCTGTGCGTTCTCGCCGCCGGCTGCAGCTCGAACATCCAGCCACCCACCGCCCCCCAAATCCTCGAAGCCCGCGAGAAAGCCGAACTCGTCTCCATCCTCGGCACGCAAGCGCTGGACGCTTTCGATCGCGAAATCTCCCGGCTCGTCACTGGAGGCGTACTCCGTGGGCCGAAAGCCGAGACGCTCGCCGCCTCTTCCAGCGAAGTCCGCGACGTTCTGAAGCGCCTCCACGAAGGGCTCGAAGTCACCCGCGAGGAAGCCACGAAGGCTCTCGACAAGGCGTCCGCGATGGTGGGCCTGGCGCGAGCAGCAGGGGCGAATCTGCCGCCCGTGACGGATCAGGCGCTGATGTTGGCGAGGGAGCTGGTGGGAGAATGACCGGCCGCTTCCACGCCAACAACGGCCTCTGCTTCACGCGTCTTCCGGACGGCTCGGTGTACGTCGAGCAAGTCGCAGGCGCCGACCCGCTCTCGAGCAAAACCGTGCTGAAGGGGTTCGTCATCCCGTCCGGAATGTGGGCCTCCGTAGTGGCTCACGTTTCCGCTCGCGGCGAGTCGGCCGCGTCGCACCAGCAAGCGCTGCTCTGGCACCAAAGCATGCCGCCGCTTGCGGATGCGGATGACGCGCTGGAAGACACGGTCGTGACGGAGCCGCGCCTGTGAGCGAAGAGCGCGACACTCGCGACACGGAGCCGCCGGCCTTCGCCGAGATGGATCCGAAGGCGCTGCTCGTTTACATGGCCGACGCCATGTTCGAGATGCGGCAGGCGCAGCGCGTGATGAGCACGCAGATCAAGAACATCGAGGCCGCCGTCACGCTCATCGGCAACGCGCTCCACGTGCACGAAGAGACGCCCGTCGCCAACGCCCACCCCACATTCAACGAGCTCCAAAATGAGGAGCGAAGACAGCGGGCCCGAGGCGGCGAGTAGGCGAAAGCGCCCGCTCGTTCTCCTGGTCGATGATGAGATCGCGTTCCTCGGCGCGCTTGAGCGCTATTTGCGCCGGCATGGCTTTCGGGTCGTGGCGGTCTCGAGTGGGGAGCTCGCTCTCCGTGCCCTCGAGCTCTGGCCGATCTTCGGCGTCGTCGCCGACTACCACATGCCCGAGATCGACGGCCTCGAAGTGCTGGACCGAGTCGATCCCCGACTCGTGAGCGTGCGCGTTCTGCTCACCGGTGACCCGTTCGCGGTCGCCCAGGAATGCGAACGGCGCGGGATCGTGGTGCTGGACAAGAGCGACACGACGACCGGTCTCCTGAGGATCCTCGAGGAGGCCGAGGGGCGGAGTTCGCCCGATGCCTGACCGACCCCCGCCCAAGCGTCCCGACCCCCGCCGCGAGGGGAACCCAGAGCCGACCCCGCCCCGCTCCAGCCTGAGCACGATCGTCACCGGACAGGTCCAGGCGGGAAGGCGCAACGTCCCGCCCCCGGTCCCGGTTCACCCCGCGCGCCGCGGGAGCACCATGACGGGCCTGCCTGCGCCACCAGCGGCCGAATCCGCGCCCCAGCCGCCCAAGCTGACCTTGCGGGACCTCGGGCCGCTCGAGCCCGTAGACGAGCCGCCAGACCCCTCCTCGTTGCCCCCGGTCGGCCCAAAGAAGAGCCTGTCCCCGCCGCCCCAGAGCTACCCAACGACCGCGGCAGAACGAGAGCTGGCGGCGGCCCGGGCCGAGATGCAGGACGCCCGGGAGCTGCTCGCGCGGCTCTCCGCTGCGGCCGAGGAGGCGTCGTCGCGCCCGGCCCCGGCGCCTCCCGAGCTCCCCTGGTGGCGCTCGACGGCTGGCATCTGCAAGGTCATCGCTGCGGCCTCGGGCGGTCTCATCGCCGCGACCGGCTCGATCGTGCTCATCATCAACGCCGCGCGCGCGCCGACCGACCCGCAGCTCCGAGCCGACGTCGACGCCATCAAGGTCGAGGTCCGGGGGCTCCGCGCCTACCTGCAGCAGAAGGACCAGGCCCGCGCCGAGGAGCTCGAAAAGCGCTTCGACGCGATTGGCGCCCGCCTCGTAGACCTCGATCTCCGGTACCCAGCTCCGAAAAAGCACCCAGACACGCCACCGAACTAGCAACCGGCGCTCCCCCGCGCCCGACAACCAGATCGCGCCGACCCTGACCGGTCTCCGGCGCTACGCCCGCCCTCCGCTCACGTGCGGAGAGGCGGGCCTTTTGCGTTTCTGGCCCTCCGCCACGATTCAGGGGCTCGCCCCGTCCAAGTAGCAATCCAACCGTTCGAATTCCTCGAACAGTTCAGCCCCGATCTGACTCTCGCCGAGTCGGATCGGGGCTTTGCTCATTTTGTCTCGAGCTCCCCCGCGTCCCGCATCGCCGCCCACGTCCCGTCAATCATCGTGCGGATCATGTCCGCCCGCGAGATCCCGCCCTCAGCCTGCCGAATCGCGTCGAGCCGCTCGAGGGTGCGTGCGTCGGCTAGTACATCGATGCGTTTCCAGCCAGCTTCCCGCCGCTCCGCTCGGGTTCGGGTGCGGCCGGAGCGCCGCGGGGCATCAGCGGGAGGGCCATCGACGCCACGGATGCGGTAATCCTTGGGGTCGTCGCCGGTCAGATCGCACACTGCGGTGATGGCGTTCTCGGCGTCCAGCTCCGACGAGTAGGTGACGCGCCCGAGGCGGTCGAGCATGGCCGGCGACGAGCGCCAGTGGCCGTTCCGGTGCGCGCCAGCCATGAGCTCCTCGACGGTGTAGTGGGTCTCGTCGTCGAGAGCCCGGGCGAGTGAGACCGGAGCCGCCCCGTTTGCCCGGGAGGTCACGCCGAGACCTCGACCACCGACAACGTTGCGACGTTGCAGTTATGGCTGTTGCTCCAGCCCCCGGAGATGGGCCGGACCTTGGTGCCGGCCGGCAATTCGCCGCCGGTGACGACAGCCGCCGGTGTCCGCAGGATGTAATACACGTTCCCAGGGGCGACGGTGACCCGGCGCCAGTCCAGGGAGTCACTGCGCACATCGACCATGTCCAGGCGGCTCACGACGCCACCTCGACCTCGGGCTTGATCTCCTCCGGCTCGTTTCCGACGCCCTCGTACAGGTAGACGGATTCTCCGCGGTCATTCGCGAGCTGCTGAGCAACCCGACGAGCCGTAGCCTCGTCCAGGCCCGAG
>DASXWF010001195.1:0-7974 GCA_036503835.1 Polyangiaceae bacterium
CCGAACGCGCGAGCAGCGGAGCCTTCACCGTGAGCGTGCTCTCCGTAGTTTCGAGCGCGACCGGGGAGTCCTTGCGGACCCAGACGGTACCCTCTGCCTGAAAGGGCACGAGCCCGCGGAAGCTCATCGGCGCGTAGCGAGCCCGAAACTCACGATGCTGAAAGAGGCGGTGCGTCCACGGCACGACGTCGCACGCCGCGTCGGCGCCGAGCGGCCCGCACGGCAGGATCAGGTCCGGACGGCGCGACAGCACGTAGTCCGCGTCGCCGATGTCGTGCAGATCGAAACTCACCGAGCCGGTCGCGCGCTCGGTCCCGCGCCGCCTGGGAATTTCCCGATCGTTCAAGCCCAGCATGTCGATCGCCGGCAAGCGCGAAAAGAACGGCACGCAGCCGGCGCTGTCCACCGCGATCGTCGGCTGGAACGCCGCGAACGCCTCCGCGAAGAACCGCCCCGAGACCTCCCCTTCCCACTCCCAGAGCTCGTGCCTGGCGTCGCGAGCCCCCTGGTCGCGGGGCGTCAGCCGCGCATTCAAGAGCACCGCCGCGCCGGCCGCGAAGAGCGCTCCCGCTCGAAACCGCACGCCGCGCTCCCAGGTCGCCGCGAGCCCGAGCACCCCACCCAGCACGCCGAGCAACACGACCGCCACGAGCTGTCGCCGCGCCGGAAAGATGTCACCCCCCACGGCAACCACGTAACCGAGCCAGGCGAGCGGCGGCAACAGCAGCAGTCCGAGCGCTCGCCGCCGCCCCGGCACGCCGAGCACCGAGAGCGATCCGAGCGCCAGAAGCCCGAGCGGCGCGACCAGCACGCGCCACCCCGAGCTCACGTATTCCCAGCCGCCCGCGAGGCGCGCGACCTTCCACGCGACCTTCACGCGCGCGACGTTCGGCACCCAATCGCCGTAGTAGAGGAGGCGGAACCCGAGCTGCGCGGCGTAAGCCAAGAGCGGCGCGCCGATCAGCACCGGCCACCACGCGCGCGCCGCCCCGAGCCCGTCGCGCATCACGAGCGCGACCGCGAAGGCGGCGACGAACAACAACGAATCGGGACGCGTGAGCACGAGCGCGGCAAGAGCAGCACCGGCCGGCCAGAGCTCCCGGCGCGCGCCCGCCGGCGCCTCCCAGATCGAAAGCAACGCGACGGCGAGCAGCGCCATCACCAGGCACTGCTCGAGACCACCGATCGCCCACACCACGATCGGACTCGACAGCGACAGCGCCAGCGCCGCCGCGAGCGCGAAGGGTACCCGTGCTCGGCTCCGCGCCCCCCAGGCGGCGATCGCCGCGAAGGCTCCCAGCGCCGAAGCGACCCCGACGACACGCGCCGCGAGCGGCAGCGGAGCGACCGTCCCCACGGCCGCGCACAGCAAAATCCAGAGCAGGTTCGAGTAGCCCTCGACCGGCTGCCCGTCGGTCCAACTCAAACCGTGACCCTCGAGCAGTCGATCGGCGTAACGCAGGGAGATGAACGCGTCATCCGCCATGAAAGGCAGGTAACGCCGTGAGCTCGAAATCAAGACGACGGCCGCGGGCAGGAACGCCACGAGGAAGCGCAACGCGGCCTCGCTCCGCAGCGTTCGGAGCATTCGCGCGAGCGTCGCACGGCCCACGGACAGCGTTGTTCGGAGAACTCCACCCACGAGCGCGAGTCAGGCTAGCCGAGCGCCGAGAAGCGCGCTACTCACCGGACTCTGAGGACGCCGTGAAACCTCTCGAGGCTCTCCGGTATGGCTCTGCGCTCGCGGCGCTCGCCCTCGGCTGTGCCACACGCAAGACCGCTCCGGCGCCGCCCCCATCCGAAACGACCGCCCCTTCCGCGGTCGCCGCGCCGAGCGCGAGCCTCTCGGCGACGGCACCCGCGGCGAGCGCCGCACCGCCCGCGACGGCAAGCGCGCCGCCCGGCTGCGGCATGCCCGCGTCACTCGCGGCACGTGGCTTCCCCACCGAGCTCGCCCCAACGAGCCCCGACGAGCCCCAGCCCTTCGTCCCCGGTTCGACGACGCTCGTCGTGCTGCCCGACACGCAGTACTACGCCGACTGCGAATCGCCGCACTTCGTCAATCAAACGCGCTGGACCAGAGAGCAGGCGGCCTCACGCAACGTCAAAGGCGTGCTCACCCTCGGCGATCTCACCGACAAGAACTCGCCGCGCGAGTGGCGGTACATTCGGGAGGGCGTGCGCACCGTCGAAAACGAAGTGCCCTTCGTGCTCGTCACCGGCAACCACGACGTGGGCGACCGCGGCTCAGCCAACCGCCGCACGAGTGTACTGCCCGAGTACTTCCCCCAGGCACCGGGACGCGCGCGGGAGGCACTCGCCTCCTCGGCTCGCCCGGGCGACATCGAAAACGCGTACTACCGACTCGCGCTGCCGCGCGTGACGCTCGGCGTGCTCGCGCTCGAATGGTCGCCGCGCAAGGCCGCCGTCGCCTGGGCCAACGAAATCCTCGGCAAATACCCGCGCGATCGCGTGATCGTCCTGACGCACGCCTACCTCTACGAGGACGGCACCCGCTACGACTGGTGGAAGAAAGGCGGAAACCAGGAGTGGAACCCGCTCGCGTACGGCACCGGCAAGAAGAACCCCGCCGAAACCACCACGCGCGAAAATCTCCATCATGAAGGGGCGCACGACGGGGAAATGCTCTGGAGCGAGCTCGTGAAACGTCACGCCGGGATCTTCCTGGTCGTGAGCGGGCACGTGCTCGGACGCGGTGCAGCCGTACTGAAGAGCAAGGGGGACGGCGGCAACGACGTCCTACAAATCCTGGCGAACTATCAGATGTTGAAGGAGGGCGGCCTCGGTTACCTGCGCCTGCTCGAAATCCTGCCCGACGGGAAAACCCTGCGCATGAAGACTTATTCACCCTCGCTCCGACTGTTCGCGACCGGCGCGGATCAGAACGGGGATCTCGCGCTGGTTCCGCCGCTCTGGTAAGGTTCGCCTTGCCAGCCGGGCGGGACGCGACTATTCTGTCCATATCGTGAGTTTCGCTCGGTCGTTTTACTGGTTTGGCTTTTGGCCCGCGGGAACGCGGCGTCCAGGGTTGGACTCGACCTAAGGAAACACCGAGTCCGAACTTCGAAACCCCTGGTCGCCGCAGCGACCGGGGGTTTTTCGTTTCTGGAGTCCCCCATGCTCGAGACCAAGAACCTTCGCATCGTCGAGACCACCCTGTTACAGCCCCCCGACATCGTCACTTCGGAGATTCCGCTGAGCCCGCGCGCAGCGGAGGTCGTGACGCGGGCGCGTGAAGAGATCCAGCGCACGATCGAGCCCAAGAGCTCGCGGCTGCTGGTGATTTGCGGGCCGTGCTCGATTCACGATCCGGGCGCCGCCCTGGAGTACGCCGAGCGCCTGACCGCGCTGCGCGACAAAGTCGCGAGCGAGCTCGTGATCGTGATGCGCGTCTACTTCGAGAAGCCGCGCACGACCGTGGGGTGGAAGGGGCTCATCAACGATCCGCACCTCGACGGCACGTACGACATCCCGACGGGGATCCGGATCGCCCGCAAGCTCCTGCGCGACCTCGCCGAGGGCGGCATGCCCGCCGCGACCGAGCTGCTCGACCCGATCATCCCGCAGTACATCGCGGATCTGGTGAGCTGGACCGCGATCGGCGCGCGCACGACGGAGAGCCAGACGCATCGCGAGATGGCGAGCGGGCTGTCGATGCCCGTCGGCTTCAAGAACGGCACGGACGGCTCGCTCGGCGTGGCCATCAACGCCATGCTCGCGGCCTCCCAGGCGCACAGTTTCCTCGGCATCGACGGCAACGGCCGCGTCGGTGTGGTCCGGACGGCGGGCAACCCTCACACGCACCTCGTCCTGCGCGGCGGCGGCAGCGGGCCGAACTACGACAGCGCTTCCGTCGTGAAGGCGGCCGAAGCGCTCGCGAAGGCGAAAGTGAACCCGCGGGCGCTCGTGGACGCGAGCCACGACAACAGCCGCAAGAACCACGAGCGTCAGAGCGAGGTGATCGCCGACGTCGGGGCGCAGGTGCGGGGCGGGTCGACCCACCTGCTCGGCGTCATGGTCGAGAGCAACCTGGTCGCCGGCAAGCAGGAGCTCAAGTCGAAGCACGACCTCAACTACGGGCAGAGCATCACGGACGCGTGCATCGACTTCCCCGCGACGGAGCGCGCGCTCCTGAACCTCGCGGAGGACGTGGCGGCGCGCGGCACGGAGCTGGCGGTCGCCGGCTGATCACGCGACGGCGCGCGACGTCTCGAGCAGGCTACCGAAGAAATCCCGCAGCTCTTCCAGGCTTTGATCGGGGCTCGCCGTGACCGAAACCACGGCGGCCCCGCTCGCCTGATCGCGCGCGACGATCGGCATGAGCAGCCGGATCTGGCTCGCGTGATCGAACACCGGGTGCAGCGGCAAACGCGCGAGATCGATGGGCTGCCGGGACCCGACACGCGCCCCCGGACCGAAACCGAACAGCAGCGCGGCGCTCGTCACGTCGCCCGGCGCGGCGAAGCGCGCGAGCACGCACGCGTCCACCCCGACTTCGGGCAGCCGCTCGGCTGCCGCCTCGGACAGCTTCGCGGCGCCCAGGAAAAGCGCGGAGCGCAGTGCGCTCTCGCAGGCTCGCTGTTGCTCCCGGACCGTACGGCTGCGCCGCTGCGAGGCACACTCGCCGTAGGCGCTCGCCAGCACGCGGGCCTCGTGAAGCGCGTCCTCCAGGCCGTCGCGCGCCGCGGGAACGCCCGCCACGCAGGGTAGCGCCTGACGCCGCAGCGCCGTCAGCACATCCTGGACCACCGCCGCCTCGACCGTCGTGCGCTCGAGCTTGGTGAGCATCTGCTCGAACGAGCGATAGAAGCTCGAGCGACCTCCCGCGCGGAGCTCGAGCAGCAGCGCGTCGAGCAGCCGCGCCTCCCAGCCCGAGCCGAGCGCACCGAGACGCCCCGCCGCGGCCCGCGAAATCTCCGCCAGAATCACGTGACGTCGCTGCACGAAGGAGGCTCCGAGCCCGCCGCCCGGGGCGGCCGCCACGTCCGCCAGACCCGTGTCGCTGCTCGTGCAGCCGCAAGAATTTCGGAGCACGAGCTCGGTCGGCAACGACAGCGAGAGCTGGCTCAACTTCCCGGCGCCGACCTCGAGCACGGCTTCGATCCCCCGGCGCCCGAGCAGCTCGGTCGGCTGTCGCGCCGTCGTGAGCGCCGGACGAGACAACCGCGCCGAATCGACATCGTCGAAACCGACCACGCGCGTGTCGCCCGGCACGTCGATCTGCCGGCGAAACAGATCCTGCATGAAGCCGAGCGCCATCAAGTCGTTCGCGGCGACGACGGCATCGACGGTTTTCGGATCCACACGGCGCTTGTCGAGCAGCGTGTGCACCGCCGCGACGCCGCTCGCCTTCGAGAAATCGCCGTCACAGACCAGGTTCGGCTCGACGGCCAGCCCCTCGTCCGCGAGCGTCGCCGCGAACGACCGAAAGCGTGTCTCGGCTTCGGCGCTCGCCGGCGGTCCGCGCACGAAGCCGATCCGCCGGCAGCCGTGAGCCTGCACGAGATGCTGCGTCAGCTCCCGGATCCCGCGCGCGTTGTCCACCTCGATCGACGGATACCCGTCGATCGGCACGCCCACGCAGTACGTCGGCAGGCCCGCGTAGCGTGACAACCAGCGCGTGAGCGGTCCCGGACCGACCGCGCTGCCGATCACGCTCGAAACGGCGACCACGCCGCTCGCGTTTTCCGGGCGGACGGCGTCGAACACGAAATTTCGCGCTGCTCGCTCGGGATTCGGATCGGAAATCCGCCCGCCGGTCACGCCCAGGAGCGGGACGCCGGCATGCTTCGCCGCGGCGATCGCGCCTCGCAGCACGGCAACGACGTACTCATCGTCGAGCGTGTCGGTCAGAAGCGCGATGGGCAAACGCCCGCTCGGACCGGCCATCCAACTACAAGAAAGCTCACCCGCGTGAGCTCCGCCAGTCCCAAAACTCGCCACTCACCCCACAGTGTAGGCGTGAGTGGGGCGCTCCTCCCCGTACGCCCCTCCCGTGCCCGTGCCCGTGCCCGTGCCCGTGCCCGAAAAAGCGAGCGCCTAGTTCAACCGCCGCTCCACCGACGCCGGCGTCCGCTGAACGCGCGCCGACCGCGTCAGCGGCTCATGAATCGGATCCGCCCCGATCGTGCCCTCGAGCGACGCGAGGTACGCCTCGCTGCTCACCCGCTCGAGCTCACGCTTGGCGAGCGCCAGCCGCTCCTCGATACCGAGCCGCAGCGCCTCATCGCGATGCCCCGGACGCTCGAGGAACTCGCCGAGACACCGCACGTGGCGCGTCCAGAGCTCCACGTCGCGTTCCTGCTTCACGCGCAGCCGCTCCTTGTACCACTCGCTCTCGAGCAGCGCCTCGCGCGTGAAGAGCGCGCGCACCTCCGGGTGACGCGCGTCCTTACCCTGGTAGTGCCCGTGCGCCATGATGTGCAGCAGCGCCTTCAACGGCGGGCACGCGTCCTCCACGCTGTTGTCCTTGAAGTAGTCCTCCGCCACCCGCCGCTGCGCATCGACGATGTTGTCGACGCCGTCCGCGAACACGGCCGCGTCCTGCACCTCGGGCCGCAGGATCTCCTCCGTGAACACCGCCGACGGGTTGTCGAACACCCGCCCGAAGAACGTGTGCACGAACTTCGAAGTGATGCGATACCCGAGCCGGCTCGCGAGCACCTTCTTACCGTCGAGCTCGTAGTCGTCGAGGCGCTCGAGGTGACCCTCGGCGATCAGCCGGGCCGGATCGCGCTCCGCCGGGAACAGCCGGCACCACAGCTCCGGAATCAGCAAGCTGATGTCGTGGTCGAACCGATAGTGCGGCCCGATCCAGCCCGCCGCCGTGCTGAACCCCGCGTAACCGCAGAGCAGCATGGACACGAGCGCGTTGTTCAGATCCGCCGTCGCGCACAGTGCGTTGAACGGACCCTTCGTGAGCGCGCCCTCCGTGCCTGCGCCCGTCGTGCTCGGCGACTTGCCGGTCACCGAGCAGATGTAATCCATGAAAAGCTCCGGCAGCTCCTGGTAGTGGATGGGGCCGAAGACGCAGAGCGGGCGGATCGCGCCGTCCGGCGGGTTGTTGCGCCGTCCCGAGAGCACGCTGATCACCGGGAAAACCACGGGATGCTCGATGGGAATGCGCCGGTTCAGGCGCGCCCCCATCGAAGCGACGTAGCCGTCCCGCGGGCGAGCGGCGTCGGGCCGCGTCTGAAGGTAGCGCGGGTTCTTGCTCGGCTTACCGCCCACGAGGCGCGGCCTCGCCGAGCAGATCGAGAACCCTTCACCGCGCGCGGCGTTCCGCGAGAGGTGCGTCTGCATCGCCTCGGTGAAGGCGCCGTGCAGAGCGACCTCTTCGACCATGTTCTTGACCTCGGCCGGCGGGAGCGGCTGGAAGTTCGAGCAGAACAGGCCCGGCGACGACATGTCCGCCTCCGTCTGCTTGTCGAAGCCCGGATGGATCGCGTCGTCCGGACGCTGGAACAGCCGCCACTCGCAGTTCTGCGCGATCTTGAGGCTCGGGTGACCGTCGTACTCCTTCGGCAGCCCGAGCAGCGTCGCGGCAGGCACCACCGTAGACGCAGTGATGTCGTCCTCCATCTGCACCTTGTCCGCCGCGATGAAGTCCTGACGCAGCTTGTACGTGCGCCACGTCCCGTTCTCCTCCAAACCGACGCGCAGGTAGCTGCCGACGAGCTTGCGCCCGTCGTGCTTGAGCTCGTGTCCCGGCGCTCCGTTGATGAGATCCACGGTGAAGTGCGTGCGCCAGTCATCGCTCCAATCCGAGCGGAAGAAGCGCTTGATCACGAACACCAGCGCGCGCACGTGCTTCGGAATACTCTCGAGCCAGGCGTTGTACTCGGGGGTGTAATCCGGGTTCGGAGTCAACAGCTTGATCACCGAACCGAGCGAGCGCTCGTTCGAGAGGATCGGCCGCGGACGCCCGCTGCCGCGCACCTGCAACGACGGCAT
>DASXWF010001196.1:0-2661 GCA_036503835.1 Polyangiaceae bacterium
CTCGCGCCCGGCTACGAAAACGCGTACCTCGTGCGCATCGCCGACTCGACCCGGCTCCATCACGACGAGGACACGCGCGTCGGCAGGAACGGCTTCGGCTTCGGAACCATCCTGCTCGTGAGCGATCCCGTCACCGGCGCCGCGACGGCCTTCGGCTGGGCCGGCCTGCGCTGGCGCACCTTCGAAACGCCGATCTCGCTCGGAAGGCCCGAAAACTGAGCGGCCCTCGACGGCTCGCCTCGCCAGCGCCGTGCCCGCCGGGCGGTAGCTCGACGTTCATGACGAACACGTCGCAGTACTCGTCGAACGCACCCATGCTGGAGCCGCGGTCAGTCGCGATCTGGACGTCGATGTTCGGGGCCGCTCTGAGCGGCTCGAACGGGAGCGCCCCTTATTCGAGCTCGCGAATGCGCCGTCCAACTGTGGATGACCAGGCCTCTTTCCAGCAGCAGTGCAGCGAGAGGACTGGAGCACGGCAGCCCGCCTGGATCGGGTCCCGCTCTGCCCAAAGCCACCGGTTCCAGCGGCCAGTTTCCGCGCTCGTTCGGTAACGCGGCACCGGATTCGGCTCGCGCCGATACCAAGAGCTTCGACATAGAGGCGCCGAGCACGCGCTCGCTCGCGCGGATCGTCCTTTCGCCTGGCAGTGAAATGCTCGAGGCCACGCACGCGTTCGCGACGACCTACGTCGCGAGCCGGCTAAACTCGCAGGTTGCTCAGCGTGTGAGCCTCGCCGCCTACGAGCTCATCGCGAATGCCCTCGCTTTCAGCACCATGAGCGAGGACATCGGCGTCGAAATCCTGGAAAGCGAACGCCAGATTGCCGTGCGCGTCTCGAATCAGACGATCGCCGCTCGCATCAGCATGTTGAACGAGCACGTCCTCAAGGTCAGGGCGAATCCCGAACAGGCACTGACCGACGAGATGCGCCGTGCGGTGGCCGGCGGCCCTCGCCCCATGCTCGGCCTCGCACGCGTCGTTCACGAGGCCGGGATGAGCCTCGACGTGAGCGTCGAGGGCCGCCGCGTCACCCTGACCGCCTTCTGCAGGCGCTGAAGAGCTCTCCCGATTTTCTAAGAATTTCGGAAAGATCCACGCTTGCGAACCGGTCCCGGGGGTTAACCGGACCCACCCCTGTCCGTACGGTTTTCCTGAGCCTGTCTCGAAACGATCCATGGCCGCGTTGCTGCGTACCAAGAGAATCGCCTGGGCCCTGTCGCTGTTCGTGGCGGTTCTGGCCCTCTCCTTCTCTTACGTCTCCGGCCGCAACTACTTGAACGCGGTCGGATGGGTCGAGCACACGATCACCGTCCGAACCACCGTTCAGAGCCTGCTGGCGTCGCTACGGGCGCAGGAGTCGGATTCCCGCGGGTTCGTCATCACGGGCGATCGCGCCTTTCTCGAGAACCTGGAACGCGAGCGCAACGTTTTCGACGCCGAGCTCGCGAAGCTCCGGCAGCTGGTCCGCGACAATCCTAGCCAGATGGCGCGCGTGCCCGGACTCGAAGCCGTTGCGGCCGAGAAGCGTACCTTCATGGCTCGCTGCGTGGAGCTCCGCGAGCACGGAGAGGTCGCCGCGACGACCGAGCTCGTCGCGAGCCGCCGGGGCAAGCTGCTGATGGATCGGTTCAGCGCGACCATCGCGGAGCTCGAGAACGAGGAAACGCGTCTGTTCTTCGAGCGCTCCGCGGCCGCCGCGCGCACGCAAAAGCAGACCGTGGTTGCGATCTCGGTAGGCGCCTTCGTGATGGTCGTGCTGCTCGCGAGCAGCTGGCTGACGATGCGCCGCGACGCGCGAGACCTGCGTACCACGGCCGAGGAGCTCGCCGAAAGCGAGGAGCGTTACCGCGTACTGATCGACAACGCGCACGAGCTCGTGCGCCTGCACGCTCGCGACGGACACCCGTTCTTCGTGAGTCCCTCGGCGCAGCGCCTGCTCGGCTACGAGCCCGACGAGATGATCGCGGCGGCTCCGTTCTCGCTGGTTCATCCCGATGACGTGGGCCTGGCGAAGTACACCCTGCGCCGCCTTCAGATGGGCGAGCTCCGTACGGCCCTCGTGACCTACCGCCTGCGCAAGCGCGACGGTGAATACCGCTGGTTCGAGTTCAACATGACGCGGGTGGACGCCGCGGACGGCGAGGTCCGCCACTACCAATCGGCCGGACGCGACGTCACGCTGCGCCGCCAGCTCGAGCAACGCCTGGCGGAGCAGACCGAGGAATTGCGCAATTTATCGCTGCGCGACGGTCTGACCGGCCTGTACAACCGGCGCGGTCTGCTCGAGCTTTCGGCGCAGGTCGTGCGCGTGGCCGAGCGCGAGCGCCACGGCCTGGCCGTGCTGTTCATCGACCTCGACGGGCTGAAGGGCATCAACGACCGCCTCGGGCACGACCAGGGGGATCGGGCCATCGTGGAGACCGGGGACATCCTGCGCTCGACCTGCAGGGCGACGGACCTCGTGGCTCGACTCGGCGGCGACGAATTCGTGGTGCTGGCGAGCAACATGGACGAGGACAGCATCGAAGTCTTGAAGCAGCGGATTGTCGCCGCCATGGCGCAGGCCAACCGCGCACCGGAGCGCAGCTACGACCTGGCCTTCAGCCTCGGCGTGGCTCGCTTCGACCCCGGCTCGCCCGTGCCCATCGAGGCGCTCATCAC
>DASXWF010001197.1:0-7937 GCA_036503835.1 Polyangiaceae bacterium
TCGCCGGCGGCATGACCGAGGACCAGGTCCACGACGCGGTCCGGATCGCGGCCACGGTCCACGCCGCGGCGGTCGCGCTCGAGGCCGCGGAGCTCGCCTCGCAGCCTCTCGCCGAAGGCGCCGCGGGCGTCGCGTCGTAGCCGTCGTTCGACCTCGAAGGGCGGGATCGAGGGCCTCACGTGGGCTTCGGTCCCGCCCGTCGCGGGGCGCCTTGCCACGGCGTGGCACGCGGCAACGCCCGAACGTCCCGCGCCGTCCTTCGCTCGCAGCGGTTTTTGCGCGAAATCCTCCTGAATCGGCGTGAATTCACGGGTGCCTGATCGCGAGCGCGTGCGGGTACGCTCGTTGCAATTACTGCTTGGGCTGGCTTGGTGATGGCTCCGCAGACTCACACGCTCTTGCCCAACGATGCGCTCCGCCATTTCGGAGACCGGGCTTATACCGCGCTGTTCGACAGTTTGCTCTGGCCGGCCTGGGAGCGCGTGATTCGGCGCCGGGAAACACTGAGCCACCTCAGCTACCTCGAGCAGAGCCAGTGGCAAGATCCGGAAGAACGCCGGACGGAAGAGCTCCGCGCGCTGGTCCAGCTGCTTTCGTACGCCGGACGCAACGTACCCTATTACCGCGACCTCTTCCGAGCGCAGCGCTTCGACCCGCGGGGCGTGCGTTCGAAGGAAGACCTCGGTGAGCTGCCGTTTCTCACGCGCGAGATCATCCGCGAGCGCTACGACGACCTGATCGACCCCGCGCACCGCGGAAAAAACCTGAAGAAAGGCACGAGCGGTTCGACGGGAACGCCGCTCAAGTTCGAGTACTCGCGCGCGAGCGAGTGCTGGCGTCAAGCGATCAAGGTGCGTGGCTACGGCTGGGCCGGCTACCGCCCCGGGCGCAAGACCTTCTATTACTGGGCGGCCGTCTCCTCGGCCGTCCCGACCTTCAAGATCCGCTTCGATCGGGCGCTGCGCCGCGAGACGTTCCTCGATTCCATGCGTCAGGACGAAGCCTCGCGACAGCACGCGCTCGACACGCTCAGGCGGACGCGCCCGGACGTGATCGTCTGTTATACGCAGTCCTGCGCTCAGTTCGCGCGCTGGATCGTGGATCGCGGACTCCGGGACTGGGACGACATTCCGGTCATCTGCGGCGCGGAGGCGGTCCTGCGCGCCGATCGCGCCGCGCTCGAGCGCGCCTTCGGCTCGGAGATCTTCGAGACCTACGGCTCCCGAGAGACCATGTTGATGGCGGCGGAGTGCGAGGCCCACGCCGGCATGCACCTCTCGGAGGAAAACCTGCTGCTCGAGATCGTACGCGACGGGCGCCCGGCGGCTCGCGGTGAGAGCGGCGACGTGGCCGTCACGGATCTCCACAACCTCGGCATGCCCATGATCCGCTACTTGAACGGGGACCTCGCCGTTCGGGGCGAATCCGGACGCTGCTCGTGCGGGCGTGGGCTCGAGCGCATCGAGCGCGTGGACGGGCGGCGAGCGGACACCATGGTCGATCGCGATGGCAATGCCGTGCCCGGCATCGTGTTCCACGTGCTCTTCAGCGACGCGCGCAAGGAGCTCGTCAAACAGTTCCAGGCCGTTCAGAACGCGAAGGGCGAGGTCGTGCTCAAGGTCGTGCGCGGTCGCGACTTCGCCGAGGATGCTTTCGAGCACGTCGCCGGCCGCTTCTCGACCTACCTGCGCGGCTTACCCTTCACCGTCGAGTTCCACGAAGTCATCCCACCCCACCGCCGCAGCGGCAAGATCCAGACGATCATCGTGGAACGCGCGGCGCGCCCGTCACTCCCTACCGTCAGTGCGCCGGCGGCGCAGACCGGCCAGCACTAGCGCGAAGAGCGCGCCCATGAGCCCGACCGACGAGCGTTCGCCGATCGGGTTGGTCACGCTGCAAGAGCTGAGGGGCGGCGTGACGGGGGGGACCGGCACGCCGCTCATCGTGGTGACGCCGGTCGAACCCCCGCTACCAGACCCGCTCGCGCCCGGCTTGCTCGCCTGACCCGCGCTGCCCGAGCTCGAGCCCGAGCCGCCACGTCCGGCGCGGCCGGTCGCCTGGGTGCCGCCGCTCTCCTCGACGGAGCCTTCACCGCCCGCCTGGGAGGGCGCGCCACCCTCGTTCGCGGAAACGCCGCCGGAACCGCCGCTGGGCGGCGCCGGAGGCATCATTTGGATCTCTCCGCCGTCGTCCACGGTCTCGCAGGCGGTGTTCGCACGGACGATGAGCGGTGTTCCGTCGACCCCTTCTCCCGTGCCGGCATGAGGGGTCACCGCGATGACGCAGTCGGTGCCTTCGAGGGTCGCGCGCACGTCGCTCTTGCCGTTCGCGTCGACCGGCGCGTCGAGCACGACGTGGACGGCGCCTTCGCTTGCCGGAACGGCGTAGGAGAACGCCTCGCCGCGCGCGGCATCGGCCGCTCCGTTGGTCACGACCGCCACCGCGGACGCGGCCTTTCGCACGAGCACGCCTCGGTAACCTTCGCCTTCCAACATCTCGCTCGCCGCGGCCTCCGTCCCCGCCTCGCGGGCACTCACGACGTGAATCGCGAGAGCCGACGGACCGGCGACGTCGATCCGATACTCGGTCCCGAAATCGATGCGCGATACGTCGCAGGTCTGGCCCGGCGAGGGACACTCGGACGCCTGCGGCATTTCCCGAACGTTCGGAGCACCGCTCGAGGACCAGACCCGCTCGATTTCCAGGCTCGACGAGCCGAGCTCCGTGCTTGCCCGATCCCCGGCCAGCGCGAGATCCCCGGGGCTCCGCACGCGCAGGTGCATGCCGCGCCCGGCGTCACCCGTCACGACGCGGTCCACGAGTACGACGCTGCCCGCGCCGCCGTCCGGCACGAGCACGAAGTCGCGGAGCGCCACCTGCACGTCGCTGGCCACGTCGTCGCTTCGAAACTGGTCGGCGTAGTCACAGCGGGCGGCCGCGACGCCCGAGGTCGACTGGCGCGCCCAGCTCATGCGCGTACTTTCGCCCCAGTAGCCCTGGCTCGGGGAATAGCCGGACGGTATGGTGCCGCTGTCGACGGCGGGTGCGTTCCCCGTCAACGTGGAGACCGTGCCGTACGGCGACGGATCGACCACCAAGTCGTCCGCGGCGCGCGTGAGCACCCAGTTGCCTGCGTCGTTGTGCTGGTGATCATCGACGAGCCGTCGAGAACACTGGAAGACACCCCAGACCGTGTCCGCCTCCCAGCTGCCCCGCGCGTAGAAGTTGCCGACGCCGGGGGAGAGGTAGCTCGTCGGAAGGTTGCTGGGCGGCGCAGCCGCGGCCGGCGCCTCGACTCCGCCCCGCGCGTGGGCGAGCGCGTCGAAGAGCGCGTTCTCGTTCACGAGCCCGAGGTCGCGATTCAGGTGGCGAGCCCAGGATCGAGCCTGATTTCCGGCCGGACCCACCATGGCGGCGAGGAGCGCGCCATTGCCGGGCGGGCGGTTGATGGTCTCTCCCTCGGTGTCGCCGGCCGTATAGACCTGACGCGTCGTCGGGGTGAGGCCGTGCACGAAGCGCGTGACCAGGGCGTCGGCCCAGGCGGCGGCGCCGGGGACCTCCTCGCCGTTGTCGAGGAGAGCGCGCGCGGCGAGCGAGTACTCGAGCACGCTCAGGTCGCCGTACTGCCAGCCTTCCGGCCAGTCGCCCCCGTCGAGTACGCCGCCGGTCGCCAGCGCGGACGCCATGTCGCGGCCCCAAATCGTTTCCGTCACCGTCGCCCAGTGCTGATCGCCGGCGGCGCCCGCCTCGCCACCTTCGGCGATGGCGATCAGCGTCGCGGCGAACAGGTAGCCCGCCTGGTAGTTCGCGCCGGGCATGTCGCGCAGGTAACCGCTCGAGCTGTAGTAGTCGATCCAGGCAGCGAAGCGGTCACGCGCGTGCGCCCGCAGGCTCTCGCTCACGCCGGGGGCATCGTGGAGCCAGTCGTAGGCGATGGCCGAGTACGGCGCGAACGTCCGAATCGCGTAGCCGGTGTCGTGTGTGACGACGTCGTCGCCGCCAGCGCCGTCACCGACGGTCTGGTAGTCGTCGAGCAGCACGTTCCAGTACTTGATGGCCGTTTCCAGGTCTTCTGCCGAGCCGGAAGCAGCCCAGGAAACCAGGCAACCCGAGAGCGTCGTCACGAACTCGAAGCCTTGCCAGCCGCCTACGTCGTACTCCGAAGGGGCGTTTCTCGCCGCGCTGCAACGAGCAGCACCACGAGCCACGGGGCTCTCGGAGTCTTGAGCTTGAGCGGCGAGACCGGCACGCGTCTCGGTGTCGAGCCAGAGGCGCGGATGAGCGCCGCCGGGAGCAGCCATTGCAAGTGTACTGAACGAGACCGATGCGAAGGGCATCAAGAGTTGCAACATGCGCCGGTGAGCTCTTGCCATGGCGAGGCATTCTAGCTGGGCACGTTCTATGCGCACGCGACGGGAAGTCGATATGACGACGTCCGGTGCATGTCAGAACACGGTCAGAAAATCTGCGCCGTGGCCGTCGCAAGACGCGGCACGAAGTTAGCAAGGTGGCTCAGTGAGCGACACATGAAAGCCTCACTCTACGCCGCGGTATTCGTCCTGAGCGCCTGCAACGGCGCGAGCGACGACAGATTGGTTCTCGCGGCGCACCAAGGGACGCGTGCCGTGACGGACCCTGGTGACTCGCACGAGGCGATCTGCCTCACGCAGCGCGCCAACAAACCACAGGGAAATGGCTCGGAAGTGTGGGTCCGAGGTTTCGACGGAGAGGGCGCCGCGGACGCCGCGAGCGTCGCCGCCGACAGAGCAGGCAACGCGTACGCGACTCGCGCCGACGGCGGCACGTTGAAGTTCTCTTCCACGGGAGAGCTCGTTTGGTCGAAGCCCTACGGCTCGCTCGTCAGCATCGCGGCCAACGACGACGTGATCGTTGCGGGCAGCTTCACCGGTAGCATCGAGATCGAAGGGGTCACTCTCGCAGCGACGGGCGGCAAGGACGTCTACGTCGTCACGCTCGACTCCGCCGGTGTGCCGAAGCAACGCAGCGTGCTCGGCGGGGCGGGCGACGAAGAACTCGCCGGCGTCGCCGTCCTGCAAACCGGTGGCGTCGTCGTCTCGGTAGCGGGACTCGGAACGACCCTCCTCGATTCGACCGGGGCGAGCGTGTGGACGCGCGAGCTCTCCGGCGTCGTCGCCGTCGATCCCTCGGACAACGTGCTCGTGACCGGCGGGTTTAGCGGGACTCAAGACTTCGGTGGTGGCCCGCTCGTGAGCGCCGGTGGTCGCGATGTCTTCGTCGTGAAGCTCGGCGCCGACGGCCGGCACCTCTTCAGCGCGCGCTTCGGAGACACGGGCTCGAGCCAGGAAGGCCAGGCGATCGCCTCGGATTTCTTGGGGAATATTCTAGTATCCGGCGTCTTCGACGGCTCCATCGACTTCGGCACCGGAGCGCTTTCGCCGGCCAAGTGCCCCGCGGACGTATGGTGTGCTCGGTCGGGCTTCGTGGCGAAGTTCGGCCCCGACGGGAGCGCTCTCTGGGGCACCGCGCGCGGGCCGCTGCGTGCGCTGACCGGCATCGCCTCGAACTCCGCCGGCGAAGTCGTCATCTCCGGAGCGACGCCCGGCGGCGTCCCGTCGTATCGCATTCCGTTGATTGCGGTGCTCGACGCCGAGGGGGAAGAGCTCTGGGAAAAGAGCGAGTGGCCCGCGAGCGGGGTGGGATCCGGACGGCGGGTAGCGGTCGACCCTTGCGGCGACCTGCTGTGGGCGTTGAGCGTGCGGCCGAGCCTCGACACGAGCGAGCGGGCCTACCTCGCGAAGCTTTCTCCTTAACTCCGGCACCAACCGAAGAAGAACAGCAGAAGAGAGGAAACCATGTGCGGCATCGTCGGCTACTTGGGAACACGAGAAGCAGCGCCACTCTTGCTCGACTGCCTGAAGCGGCTCGAGTACCGCGGTTATGACAGTGCCGGACTGGGACTGCTCTGCCCTTCGGGACCGGAAATCACCCGCACGACGCAGCGGCTGACGGGACTCGAGGAGAAGGTCACCAAGTTGAACGGCCACGCGCTCGGCGCGCGCGTCGGCATCGGCCACACGCGCTGGGCGACACACGGCCGTCCTACCGAGCTCAACGCTCATCCGCACACCTCTCCCGACGGCAAGATCCTCGTCGTCCACAACGGGATCTTCGAAAACTTCCTGGAGCTCCGCGCCGAGCTCTCTGCCTACGGCCTTACCCCGGCCACGCAAACCGACACGGAATGCTTCCCGCTCTTGATGTCGCTCTTGATGAGCCGCGGCATGGGCTTCGAGGACGCCTTCCACGCCGTCGCGCGGCGCATGCAGGGAAAGTTCGCCGTCGCGTGCCTCCACGCCGACCACCCGGGCAAGATCATGCTCACGCGTTCGGGCCCCACGCTGGTCGTGGGAGTGGGCCCGAGCGAATACTTCGTCGCCTCCGACGTGTCACCGCTCCTCCCGCACACGCGTGAGGTCGTCTTCCTGGAGGACGGCGACGTGGCCGAGCTCACGAGCGAGGGACTGCGCGTGCGTGACGCGCGGGAGATTGCGGTCGAGCGAAAGCCGACGCGGGTCGATCTCGATCCCGGCGCGGCCGAGCTCGACGGCTACCGCCACTACATGCAAAAGGAAATTTTCGAGCAGCCGGCCGCGCTCTCGCGCACGCTCGCCGCGCATCAGGAAGGCGGCGAGCTCGCGCTCGACCTCCCGTTCGAGCCGGACTTCTGGCAGGGCCTCGAGCGCATCGTGATCCTGGCGTGCGGCACCTCCTGGCACGCCGGCCTCGTCGGGAAGTTTCTGATCGAGAACCTCGCGCGCGTACCGGTGGAGGTCGATTACGCCTCCGAGTTCCGGTACCGGGCTCCGATCCTGAACGAGCGCACCCTGGCCGTCGCCATCACGCAGAGCGGCGAAACGGCCGACACCATCGCGGCTCTGCGCGAAGCCGCGCGCCTCGGCGCGCGGACCCTCGCCATCTGCAACGCCGCAGGCTCCCAGATCACCCGCATCGCCGAAGGGACGCTGCTCACCCACGCCGGCCCCGAAATCGGCGTCGCCTCGACCAAGGCCTTCACGACCCAACTCTCCGTCCTCGCGCTGTTGGCCCTCCAGGCGGGCGCAGCGCGCGGCGGCGCGGACCCCCAAAAGGCGACCGAGCTGCACGCCGCCCTGCGCGCCCTGCCCGAGCAGATCACGCGCGTCTTCGCGCTCGAAGAGCGCATCGCGGAGGTGGCGACGCGCTGGTACCGCGTGAACGACATGATCTACATCGCGCGCGGTCAGCTCTACCCGATCGCGCTCGAAGGCGCGCTCAAGCTCAAGGAGATCTCCTACATTCACGCCGAGGGTTACCCGGCCGGCGAGCTCAAGCACGGGCCGATCGCGCTGATCGATTCGGACCTCCCGGTCGTCGCGCTGATGCCCAACGACGAACACCGGGAGCGGACGCTCAGCAACCTGCAGGAGACGATGGCGCGCGAGGCGAACGTGATCGCGTTCGTCAGCGAAGGCGAGCGCGCGCTGGACGGCGCGGCGCACGCGGTGTTCGAGCTACCGGAGACGCACCCGCTGCTCTCGCCGATCCTGTACGCAATTCCGCTGCAGATGCTCGCCTATCACATCGCGCTGCTCCGCGAGTGCGACGTGGATCGGCCCCGGAATCTCGCGAAATCCGTGACGGTCGAGTGAAGCGTCGCAGCGACGGGACGGATCGAGGGGGCGCGCCCGAGTCGCCCGAGCCCCCCCGATCGGCTGCGCCGTACCTACCCGTTCGCGGAGCTTTCTTCCGGCCGCCGCGTGCTCATGCTTTCGAGCATGAACGAACTCCTCTCCCTCTCGAACAGCCTCGCCGACCTGGTCGCGACCGCCGAGGCGGGCGTCGCGCTCGTGCACGGACCGCGTTGCGCAACGGCGAGCGGCGTCGCGTGGACGAAGGATCTACTGGTCACCGCCGCG
>DASXWF010001198.1:0-12445 GCA_036503835.1 Polyangiaceae bacterium
CAACCGCCGGAGTGAACGCCGAGCGCTGCACCGAGACCGAGCCCGGGCTTCGGCAACGGGCCCACATCCAGCGTCAACAGCGGAGCTTGCAGGATGAAGTCGGCGTCGAAGGCGCCAGGGATCGAACGCCCGGAACCGTACCTCTGAAGCTCCGGTCCCGCGCCGGGATCATCGCCTTCCGCGGCGTTTTCGTGGTCAGCCCTGTTCTGCTTCGATGAGGGGGGCCCGGTGGGAGACTTCGCGCCAGGCGTTGCGCTCGGATTCGCCGGCGAGCCGGGCTTCCGAGCGTCCGTTGCGGGCGGATCCCGCGTAGGACGCGCGCCCGTGCCGTCCGGGTCCGCGCTGCCGGCGTCCCCGGAAACGGCCGGTCGCTGACGAATGAGCAAGCCGAGCGCGACTGCGGCGGCTCCGGCCAGGTCGACGCACGATTGCGAGGCGATGGTTCGCTCGCGCACCTCACCCTTGCTGTAAACGGTGAGCGTGAGCTGGTAGCGGCCGCTCACCTGAACGATGCGTCCTTCGGCGCGGGGTCGCTCTGCGTTTTCCAGCGCCGGACCCAGGAGCTCGCGAACGCGTTCTTGCACGGCCTCGCGTCGAGGACATTCGGCGGGCGCCTCCCAAGCCAGGTCAATCGCCTCCTCCGCGTGCCCGGTAGCGGGCAACATCCACAGGAGGTTGCCCAGCAAGTAGTTGCGAATGGTACGCACGTTCGAGTCAGGGCGCACGAATCGAGACGTCATCGACGTACAGCGTGGAATCGGGGGGCGTGCGCCCGGCCGCGAGGTTGCCGACGTACCACTGGGCCCAGACCGAATCGTCGGTCGCAATCCCCTCGAGCGCGTAGGTGCGTACGCCGTCCTGGTAGAGCTCGATCAAGCCGTCTTCCGCCGCGCTCCGCCGAAGGCGGAACTCGATGTGAAACCAGGCTCCGATCGGGACATCCGGTGCATCCGCGGGAACCAGCCGCATGCCGCGCCGTTGATCGAAAACGACGAGGACATTTCGGCCGTCGACGACGTGGATCGAGACGTCCCAAAACCCGATCAGGTCGCCGGCTTCGGAGGCGCCGTTGAAGAACATGAGATTCCAGTTCTCCGTAGCTTCGGCCGCCGCGGGCACGTAAAACCACGCACCGTAGACGGCGTCGATCGGAAACGTGCCTTGCCGTACGCATCGAGTCTGCGCTTCACGTGCTCCCGCGTTCACGGAGAATGCCACAGCGCCGACGCCGGAATGAGCCGGCGTGCTGACCGCTTCGAAACGCGCATTTCCCGTCACGTAACAGAAGCCCGCGGGTGGCGTGTAGTCACAAAACCCATTCTCGAAGTCAGTGGACCAGGGAACGGTAACCGGATTCATGATCGGCCCCGCCGGCTCCCCCGCCGCACCGTCGACAGGCAGCGTCGGATCACAAGGGCCCTGGCCGCCGGCGCCGGCGTCCGTTCCAGCGGCCGCGCCTCCCTCGCCGCCTGCCCCTGCATCGCCGCCCGCCCCCGCCTCGAGGCCGGCTCCGCCTCCGCTTGGATTTCCGGCGCCCGCGGTTCCAGCGCCGCTCATGCCTCCGGCTCCGCCCGTAGCGCCGGCGCCCCCGGTGCCTCCGCCGCCCGTACCGGCGCCCGCCGCCGGTGCGGACCATTTGCCGACGATCAGGCGGGGCTCGCAGCCGCTCGCTACGAAGAGGGCCACCGCGCACGCGGTTCGTCGCAGTGCGGGCGTCCCGCGGAGGGAGGCACGCCGCCGCTTGCGCTCGCGCTTCGAAACGAGACGGACCATTTCGAACACTCCGGACGAGTGTTCATGCGCGGGCGCGCTTTGTCACGAAAAACGAGGTTCGGCGTGCCGTTCGAGAAACGTGCTCGGGCTAGCGACGGAAAATCGGCTCCCGGTCCACTGCGCCGCGGCGCCCGCTCGTCCGGCCGCCTCGGCACGTCGTGCCGTGGTGACGGAATTGCCGCGACGCTCCCACTGCGGAAGACGGATGACATCGCCTCGTACCGGCAAGCTCGCTCATCAGTTCACGGTTGCCGGGTACACCGGAACGTTCGATGGCATCTCGACCGGTGCAAGTGGTGAAGGGCTGGGAGCTTCATCGGGAAGCACCCGAGAGCGCCTGGGGCGCGGGGCCGCTCCGGTACCGGAAGAAAAATCGGCGGTGAAGGAACCGCACGGCGGGCGCAGGCAGCAACGTGACGAACGGCAAGCTCTTGAATAGGATCATCATCGCCGGGACCGAAAACACCGCGCCGAACTTCGGTTCGCGCGGTGGTGGCGACATCGCGGCTGGTAAGGACTGAGCTCACGATGTCCGATCGTCCGAGACAACCGCGCTCCGCATGGCTCTGCACTTCGATCGCCGCGGCCGTCGCGCTCGCCTGCTCGCTGGACCCGGCGAATCCGGACCCCGGCGCCGGCGGAGCGGGCGGCGGCGCCGGAACGAGCACGAACGAATCGGGAAGCGCGGGCGCTTCCGGCGCCGGCAAGGCGGGAAGCTCCGCTGGGACCAGCGCGGGGATCGGCGGCGCTGGCGCTGGCGGTCGTGCAGCGGGGGGCACGTCGAGTGGTAGCGCTGGTGTCCCCACCACCGGCGGCGCCGGTACGATGGCGGGCGGTGCTGCGGGCTCGCTGTCGGGCGCCGGAGGAAGCAGCGCCGGCCGTGGCGGCGCAAGCGGGGCCGCCGGAGGAGGCGCAGGTCAGACCGCAGGTGGTGGTGCGGGGATCGGCGGTGCTGCAGGCGCCGCCGGCGGCGGTTCCGGTGGCAACGGCGGCACGGGAGGCGGCTCCGGGGGTGGCGGTTCGACGGGCAAGGCGAGCGCCGGCTGCGGCAAGTCGGGCAGGCCCAACGGTGGAACCGTGACGGTCGCGAACGATCACATCTACAGGTTCCCGGAAAGCTACGACGGCGACACACCGTTTCCGCTGCTCATCGGCTTTCACGCCGCCGGCAATCCGATCGATCAGATCGAAATGCTCACCGACGGCTCGGACTTCGAAACGACCCATGTGCGAGCCTTCCCGAAGAGCGCCGGCAACGAGTGGGTGTACAACACCGACCTCGACGACGTCTACGCGGTGTACGACGAGCTCCTCGCGAGCTATTGCATCGACGAAGAGCGCGTGTTTGCGACCGGGCACAGCTCCGGCGCCCAGATGATCGTGCAGATCCTCACGCACGCCGACGCCGCGCAGCACGTTCGCTTCAAGGCCGTCGCGCCGGTGGCTGCATCGAACTACGGCGCCATCGTCAGCGCGATCCCGGTGCTGTACATCCACGGCAAGATGGACTCCGTGCGCGGCAACGACGGAGCCGACGTCGTCGGGCGTTTTCGCACCGCCAACGCCTGCAGCATGACGACCACGCCGTATGCCGACGCGCCCGCGTGCAACAGCAGCGGTAGAACCGTCAACCCGGGTTGTGTCAGCTACCAGGGTTGCTCGGAGCCGACCGTCTGGTGCTCGCACGACGATCCGCAGTACAGCAACACGAACCACGGCTGGCCCTGTTTCGCCACGCAGGCGATGTACGACTTTTTCGAAGCCCTACCCTGAAGGAGGGCGGTGGTCGGCGTGGCGCGGGTGCATGATGCACACGGGGCAACGCGCCGCCCTGTGTCGATCGAGGTCGAGGCCGTCCGCTCAACGCCAATCTGCGAGTCCTGGCGCACTCCGGGGTCCGGCACGCGTTCTGCTTGCACGGGCAACCCCAGCTCATGGCGTTCATTGCCCAGGTCGGTACGGCACTTCCGCGACACGCCCTCGACCAAAGTGCGGTAGCCGCCACAGTGGCCGGCGTACTTCGCCTCGGTGAAGAGCGCGCCGCCGCGCTGCGCGCGCTCTTCGCGCACACGCATGTCCGAGAGCGGCGGAGTGTCCTGCCGCTCGAGCTCGTCGGTGAGCGCCGGAGTTTGACCGATTCGATGTCCCTCTACCGCCGGCACGCACTCGAGCTCGCGCTCGCCGCCGCGAAGAGCTGCCTCGAACAGGCTGCGCTGGCGCCGGCCGAAATCGACTTCGTCGTCACGTCTTCCTGCACCGGAGTGCTGCTGCCCTCACTCACGGCGCTGCTCGTGAAACCGCTCGGCTTGCGCAGGGACGTGCACCGGCTGCCCATCACGGAGCTCGGTTGTGCGGGCGGCGCCAGCGCGCTCGCTCGAGCACACGCCCACCTGCGAGCATTTCCGCTCGCGCGCGTGCTCGTGATCGCCGTCGAGCTCCCGAGTCTCACGTTTCAGACCGAGGACGCCTCGCCGGCGAACCTCGTGGCGAGCGCGCTGTTCGGCGACGGCGCAGCGGCCGTGTTGCTGACCTCCGATCCGGCGCCGGCCGCGGTCGAGATTCTGGCCACGCACACGGAGATCCTTCCGGGGTCGATCGACGACATGGGCTTCGACCTGCGCGAGTCCGGACTTCACGTCGTTCTGTCGAAAGACGTGCCGCGTCTCATCGCCGAGCACGCGCCGCTCGTCGTGCGTCGCTTTCTGAGACGTCACGATCTTGCCCCGGAGGACCTCGCCTTCGTGGTGCTGCATCCCGGTGGCCGCCGGGTGCTCGAAGCGCTCGAGGACGGCCTCGCTCTCGAGCGCGGCCGGACGGTCGCGGCATGGGAGGTCCTGCGCGACTACGGCAATCAATCGAGCGCGGCGGTGCTGTTCGTGCTGGCCGAAACGCTCCGGCGCGGCGTGCCTGGAGGCCCCGGCTTGCTCGCCGCGTTCGGGCCCGGCATCACCGTCGAGCTCGCGCTTCTGCGGAGCCAGCCGTGCTGATGGTGTTTCTCGCGCTGGTGCTGTTCGTGGCCGCGACCCGGCTCGTGGAGCTGCGCGTCTCCCAGCGCCGCCGGCGCGCGCTGATCGGCTCGGGAGCGCGAGCAATCTCGGAAACCGGCTTTGCGGGAATGGTGACGTTGCACGTCGCCGTGCTCGCGGGCGCGGTGATCGAGACGCTCGTGTTCCGGCGCTCGGTGCCGGTCTGGTTCGGTCTCGCGGCGGCGCTGGGTGTACTGGGCGCGGGGGCGCTGCGCGTGTCCGCCATTCGGAACCTGGGCGAGCACTGGAACGTACGTATCATCGACTCCACGGCGTTCGGCGTCGTGACCTCCGGACCTTATCGGTTCGTGCGGCACCCGAACTATGTCGCTGTCTTCCTCGAGCTCCTGCTGCTCCCTCTCGTCCAGGGCGCCTGGCTCACGGCGGCGCTCGGTGCCGGGCTGCACGTCGTCGTGCTACGGCGGCGCATTCTGCTCGAGGAGGCGGTGTTGTTCGAGAGCTCCGCTTATCGCGCGGCCATGGCACACAAGCCGCGGTTCTTGCCGCGCCTCCTGCCTGCGGCTGCGTTTTCGGTGCGAACGAGGAAGTCGTGACCGACGTGATCATCGTGGGCGCCGGACCCGCCGGGGCTTCACTCGCGATCGGGCTCGGTCGGCGCGGCTTCGAGGTCGAGCTGTACGAGCAGGCGACGTTCCCTCGTGACAAACCCTGCGGTGAAGGTCTGCTCGCCGGCGGCGTGCGCGTCCTCCGCGCGCTCGAGCTCGAAACAGCCGTCGGTGGCGAGCCGCTGTGGGGCGTCCGCCATCACGTCGCGGGCGGCTCCGTGCGCTCCGCTTTCCGGGGCGGCGACGGTAACGGCGGGGGCAAGGCTCACGGCCTCGGGCAGAAGCGCCTGCACCTCGACGCCGCGCTCTTCGCTGCCGCGGCACGGACGCCGCGGGTTCGCGCCTGCCAGGGCGTGCGCGTCGACGGCCCGTTCACCGAACGGGGACGCGTCGGCGGCGTCGAAATCGACGGGGAGCGGCGCCGCGCTCGCCTGGTCGTCGCGGCGGACGGCTCGAGCTCCAGAGTCCGCAGAAAGCTCGGGCTCGAGCGCATCGTCGCGCCTCGGCGCGTCGGAATTCGCGCGCATTTCCAGCGCCCACCGGACGCGCCCCCGCTCGGCGACATCGAGATCTTTCTGCGGCGTGGCTACGAGCTCTACGTCACGCCGCTTCCGCGGAACGAGCTGCTCGTCGCCGCACTTGCCTACCAGGACGCGGCGAGCGGCGACCTACGGGGCGCGTTCGGACGCTGGCTGGAGCGTGAGCCTTTGCTGCGCCGGTGGCTCGACGGCGCGACCCAGACGAGCGAGCTCATGGGACGCGCGCCGCTCGTGAGCGGGGCCTATGGCGGGGCGCCTCCGGGTTTGCTCTTGCTCGGCGACGCGGCGGCGAGCGTCGACCCCATCACCGCCGGCGGGCTCAGCCTGGCGCTGCAGAGTGCCGAGCTCCTGGCGCTGCACGCGCCGGAGCTCCTTTCCGGCAGCCCGCTCGCCCGCCGGCGCTTCGAACGAGCGCGGGCCCGGGCAGTACGAACCCATCGCTGGCTCGGTGCGGGCGTCCTCGCGCTCGCGCAAAGGCCCCGCCTCGCGGACCTCGCTCGCCGCGGCTTCCACGCGTATCCCGGCGCGATGCGGGCGCTCGTCGAGCTCGCGGAGAGCGCGTGACGACGAACACGGTCGCCCGTGCCTGGGCCGTCGTGCGACTCGGCCGTCCGATCTTCCTGCTCGGAGGAGTGGCTCTCTACGGACTCGGCGCGCTCGCCTCCGCCCGCCGCGGGTACGGCTTCGACCTCGGCGCCTTCGCGCTGGGCCAGCTCGCCGTGAGCTCGATCCAGCTCATGACCCACTACGCGAACGACTACTTCGACTACGAGGCGGACAAGGCGAACCACACTCCCACCCGCTGGTCGGGCGGCAGTCGCGTACTCGTCAACGGCGAGCTGCCCCGAGCCGTTGCGCTGCGTGCGGCACTCGCGGCCGGCGCGGTCGCCCCGCTCGCGGGCCTCGCGCTGCTGCTCCGCCAGCCATCCCAGTTCGCGGCGGTCTTACTGCTGTGCGCGATGCAGTTCCTGGCCTGGTCGTACTCGGGACCTCCGCTGCGCCTCCACAGCCGCGGCCTCGGCGAGCCGACGACCGCACTCGTCGTCCCGCTCCTGACTCCGCTCGCCGGCTTCGTCCTCCAGGCGGGGCGTTTCGAACTCCATCCGCTGGTTTTGGCCGCGCCGCTCGCCCTCCTGCAGATCGCGATGCTCGTCACGATCGAGTTCCCGGATCGCGCGGGCGATCGCTCCGTCGGCAAGTCGAGCTGGGTCGTGCTGCTCGGCCCCGGACGTGCCGCGCGCCTCATCCAGGCGACGATCGCGGGCGCATTCTTGCTGGCGTTCTCGAGCATCAACCTCGGCGTACCGGTGCGGGCCGTCCTGCCGTGGTGCGCGCTCTTACCGCTCGCGCATCGCCTGTGGTTTCGGCTCGAGTGCGGCGACTACGAGCAGGTCTCCGCCTGGGAGGGCCTGAGCTTTTCGGCCGTGGCGCTCTTCTTTCTCGCCATCGTCGCTCAATGGGTGGCGCTCCTGTGAGGGGGGAGAGCGCGGCACGTCTGAGCCGGCAGGGCGGCTACCACGTCACCGCTTGCGACCCCCGCAAGAACCGCCACAGCCCGACCACCGCCGCCGCGTTCAACACCACGAACGTCCGCGCCACCACGCCCGCGCGCCCCGCTCGCGCGCCGAGCGCGGCAAGCCCATAGAAAAATCCCTGCGCCAGCGCGAATGCCCTCCACACCGCCACGTCGATCGGCGAAAGCCCCGGCGCGAACGCCATCCCGAGCGACGTCGCGAACAACAAGACGAGCGCCCACGGACACACCAGTCGCAGTAGCTTGTGCGATACCATCTGAAACCAAACCGGGTTCATCCCGGGCACGAGCAGCCACGGCATCTTGGCCAAGAGCTGATAGTTCCCCGCGAGGGTGCGCACTTTCCGGCCGAACTCGCGCTCGTCGTCGGCCGCCTCGTCGTACGCCTCGGCCTCGGGCGACAGCACGATCGCTTTCCTGCCGCGCGCGACCGAGAGCGGCACGAACATGTCGTCGAGCAGCACGTCCGCCGGGAGCTCGTCGAAGTCCTCGCTGCGGATGGCGTAGATGCTGCCGCTCACGCCGACCATGCCGCCGAGACGCGCCTCGCAAGTGCGGATGAAGAGCTCGTAGCGCCAGTAGAAGCTCGCGCCGCCTCCGCCCGTGAGCACCAGGCTCCCCGAGACGCATCCGACGTTCGGATCGGCGAGCGGCGCGAGCAGCGAGCGCAACGCTCCCGGGCAAAGCTTCTGCCGGATGTCCGTCATCAGCAGGATTTCGCCCGTCGCGTGGCGTCGCAGCAAGTTCAGCGCCGTCGGCTTGCCGCGCCGCGCCGGCAGCTCGAAGACGCGGACTCGGGAATCGCGTTCCGCCGCGCGCCGTGCCAGCGCGAGCGTCTCGTCGGTCGAGCCGTCGGTGCACAGGAGAATCTCGAGCTTCTCCTGCGGGTAGTCGAGCGACCGCAGACTTTCGAGCTTGGCGTCGAGGTAAGCCGCGCCGTTGTGCACCGAAATCAGCACGCTGACGGTCGGCTCGAAATCGGCGCGCGCTCGTACGGCCCGCGGAGAAAGGCGCGCCCACGCCGCGACGAGCAACGGGTACCCCGCGTACGTGTACGCAAGCAACGCGAGCGCGCCCGCTGCAAGCGCTTCACCCACCGGCGACCCTGCGTCGTTCACCGCGCTCCGCGACGACCCGCTCGTACAGCGACTCGTAACCCTGCGCCATACGATCCAGCGAATGGCGCCGGAAGACCGCCTCGCGCGCAGCCTTGCCCACGCGGATGCCTTCCTCGGGGTGGGTCGCGAGCCAGACGAGCCTGCGCATCAGGGCGTGCTCTTCGCCCGGCGGCACGAGGTAGCCCGTGACGCCTTCCTGGACGAGGTCGGGAATACCGCCCACCGACGTCGAGACCACCGGCAGCCCCGTGGCCATCGCCTCGAGCACGACCAGCGGGAGGCCCTCCGTGCGCGAGGTGAGCACGAATACGTCGAGCGCAGCGAGCAGTCGTTCGACGTCGTTGCGTGCACCGAGAGCGTGGCAGAGCGATCCGCGCCATGTGGCGGCGATGCTGGCGTCGACGGCAACGCGCTCGGGGCCGTCGCCGACGATGACGAGCTGGCGTCGTTCGTCGAGGAGCGGGGCCATCGCGCGGATGAAGAGGGTCTGGTCTTTCTCCGGCGCCAGGCGGCCGACGGTGCCGGCGAGCCACGCGTTTTCAGGGACGCCGAGCTCCGCCCGGACGCTCCTTCGCGCTTCCGGATCGGGCTTGAAACGTTCGATGTCGATGCCGTTCGGGATGACGTGCAGGAGGGCCGGATCGCATTCGCGTCCGTCGCGTGCGATGCGTTCGAGCGCGGGTGTGACAGCCACGCACGCATCGACGAGGCTGGATGCCACGCGCCGCAGCAGCAAGCGTCGCGGGTTGTCCGGGTTGATGCCGTGCTTGGTGTGCACGGCGGCGGCGCGGGCGAGGTTCGCAGCCGGAGCCCCGTAGATCAGGGCGTGGGGATTGTGGGTGTGGACGACGTCGACGCGCTGGGCGCTGAGGGAGCTGGCGAGCCGGACCGGGAGCGTGGCGTCCACGCCGGCGCCCTTCGGGATCGTTTCGGTGGGGATGTCGGCGGCGTGGAAGCTTTCGGCGATCGGGCCGTCGGGGGGCGCCGCGATCGAGATGGCGATGACGCGGTGTCCGCGCTCACGCTGGCGGCGCGCGAGGTCGAGGGCCATGCGCTCCTGGCCGCCGAGGCCGAACGACGAGAGGACGTGGGCAATGGCGAGGGAGGTCATCGGCCGAGCCCTCGCACCATGATCCAGGGAGTCCGGATGATGACCCAGAGCTCCACGAGCAGGAAGGTCCAGAAGTGTTCGAGGGCGGCCACGTACGCGAGGTCGTAAAGGAGTTTGGTGCGCATGTCGTCGGCGAGTGAGCCCTCGGCATTTTCGAGGTGGTAGGGGTTGGTGAGGGAGCCGTCGAGAGTGCTGATGTCGCTGCCCTCCGGCGCGCGGCCCGAATAGGTCAGGGAGACCTGCGCGAGGCCCGTAATGCCGGGCTTGGCGCCGCGCATGCGCTCTTCGAAGAAGGGGATGGCGAGCGCCAGGTTTTCCAGCAGCTCGGGACGCTCGGGGCGAGGCCCGACGACGCTCATTTCGCCGCGAAGGACGTTCCAGAGTTGGGGAATTTCGTCGAGACGGGTCTTGCGCAGGAAGCCACCCACGCGGGTGATGCGCGGGTCATTTTCGCCGGCGAGGACCGCGCCGGTCTTGTGCTCGGCGTCGACCCGCATCGTGCGGAACTTGAACATGGAAAATTCCGCGAACTGCGGGCGACCGGTCGAGGAGCGGCCGAGCAGAACGGAGGCTCGGCGCTGCCGGTAGATGACCGGACCGCCCGAGTCGAGGTAAACGGCGAGGGCCACGAGCGCGAACAGGGGCGCACCGAGGACGAGCCCGATCGAGGCGAGGAGGATGTCGATTGTGCGTTTTGCCACACGCACCGCGCGTCCCACCAGGGGCGGTGCTGGAAGCGCTCTTCTCAAGATCTGATAGGCTGGAAACTCAAGGCGGACGGAAATAGACATGATTCGCCTCTCGGTACCGGGTACGCTGCTTTACAGGGACATCGTCTTGCGGGTCGTGGCTTCGGCTTGTCGACTGGTGAAGCCCCTCACGGCAAAGCAAGAAGCAAGCCGCGAAGTCGCCGACTTCTCCGACAAGTTCGTGTCCGCTGTGGGTGAAGCGTTCAACAATGTCGCGCTGCACGCGTATCGCGGGCGCGCCGCAGGCCACGTCGAGATGGAGCTCGAGGTGGAAGGCGATCGCTTGACGGTGCGGTTGATCGATACCGGAACCGGTTTCGATCCGACGGAGGAGCATCCGCCCGATCTCCGGAGCCTGCCGGAGTCGCACATGGGGCTATACATCATTCGCTCCTGCGTCGACGACGTGAGCTACCGGCGCGGCAATCCCCCGCTCGTGCCGAACGTGCTCACGCTGACCAAGCGCCGCGTCACCGCTCCCAGCGCCGAAGTCGGGAGTTGAGAGCTCGGCCGCGCGTTTCAGGACACGCGCGAACTCACCCGCCTGGCGGCTGCGATCGAAACGTTCGATCGCATGCGGGCGGTGCGGAACCTCGAATTTTCCGGACGTGAATTCGGCGACCCAGCGAGCCAGGAGCTCGGCGAGGCGCTCGGGATCGCGTGGTGGCACGACCTCTCCGGCTCCGTGCTGGCGCATGAGCGCGGTGAGGGCGCCCTGGGGCGCAATCGCCAGGCAGCGCCTGCCGAGCCGCATGATTTCGAAGATTTTGGCCGGGTAGATGCGCTCCACGCCCGGGACGGCGTCGAGCATGCACATGGCGGCGTGGCTTTCCGCGAGCACGGAAAGGGCTTGGGTGTGTGGGACGTAGCCGAGGCGTTCGACGCCGAGGGCTTCACTGCCTTCGAAGGCGGCGACCTCCGTTTCGACGATGCGACCGGCGAAGCGAACGCGCAGGAGGCGCGCGAGGCGCGGGTCCCGTTCGTGGAAGAGACGCAGCCCGGCGAGGAGGCTCGCGGCGCTCGTGAGACGGAAGACCGTGCCGACGTACGAGAGGACGAATTGGTCTTGCGGGGGCTCACCGCGAACCTGTTCGAAGTCCTCGGGGTCGTAGCCGTTCGGGATGGTCACGACGCGGCTCGGGTCGAGGAACGAGAAGCGCGCGAGCAGCGTGCTCCGAAACTCGTCGGTCGCGGTGGTGACGGCGCTCACGCGCCGGAGCATGGCGCGCTCGAGCCAGGCCGAGCTGCGTTCGGCGCCGCCCATCTCGTAGACGGACGACGTCGTCGTCCATTCGTCGCGGTAGTCGAGCACGACCGGTGTGTGCAACCACGGCTCCGCCAAGAGCGAGAGTAGGAATTGAGAGAACGGCGGGCCGCTGATGAGGACCACGTCGTCCGTGCGTGAGAGCAAGCGGCGGGCGAGTGCGTGTGCCGCGCCGGGGAGCCACAGCACTTGTGGATCGGGCACGAGCAGGCGCCGTCCCAGTCCGAGGGCGCGTCCGAGCATCCGCTCGCGCAGGCTCGCGACGTGGGTGCCGTTCGATTTCGCCGCGCTCGCCTGCCAGACGAGCTGCTTGGCCGCGTAGTTGGGTTCGAGCGTGCGAGCTCGCAGAATTTCGAGATCCTGGGGGAGCTCGCGCTCGAGCGAGGCGTCCACGAGGGGGGCCGAGGCATGACGCACCGTGAGCACGGCCGGTGTGACGCCGTGCCTCGGTAAGTATTTGACGAGCTTGGCCATGCGCTGAACGCCAGCGCCACCGACCGGGGGGAATGCGTACGAGACGACGAGGGCGCGCATGATCACTCCTTGCAGGGTTCGGTGGCTGACGCGCGCAACGCTCCGCCGGCGCTCGCGCTGAATGTGCCGTCGCGGGCGGCGCTCAGGGTAAAGATGCAGCCGCGCGCGTCGAAGCTCGCCTTGTAGCGGCGGCCGGGCTCGAGGCCGGCCACGACCACGACGTCGGCCGGGCCCGCGAGCGCGACGCGGCCCTTGTCGCTGCCGTCGCTGAAGAGGACGGCGGTGCGCCGG
>DASXWF010001199.1:0-5330 GCA_036503835.1 Polyangiaceae bacterium
GCAGCGGGGGCGGCGCCGCGGGCAGCGGCGGCGGTGCCGGCGGAATGGGCGGCGCCGAGGGGGCAGCGCCGCCCGTGGTCGCCGCGCCGTAGCCGCGCTGGCGCGCGTACTGCTTCATCGCGTCGTTGATCAGATAGTCCACGGAGCACTCGAGCTCCTTCGACATCTGTTCGAACTTCGTCCAGAGCGCTTCGCGGACCTGGAAGCTCTTCATTACTTTCTTGTTCGGATCACTCATGTCGCGCCGCGTTTTTCCATCGCCGGCTTCACGCAATGCTCGAAGAACTCTCCAAGCGTGGTGATGTCCTTGGTTTCGCGTTTACCGTCGGCCGTGACTTCGCACTTCCATTCACAGCCTTCGGCGTTCTCCTTGGCGCAGGTCGGGGTCTTGTCGCGATTGCCGGAGAAGCTCGCGAGTTTCCCGAGGTCCGCTTTGGTCCCCCGATCGTAGTAGTAACCGAGCGCGGTGAGGCGCGCCGGAACGCCGTGGCTGCTCCCGAGGTAGGGGGAGACCGCCTCTTCCGGCTTCTTCGCGCCTTTCATGGCCGCAATCAGGGCGCCGTAGCGCAGCGGCTCCGTGATCGCCATCCCCTGCGCCTTTGCGATGCGGTCGAAGAATTCGGGTAGCTGCGAAGTGTCGCTCATCTTCAGGACGAGCTCGGCCGCGACCCAGCGCACCTTCCAGTTCGGGTTGCTGAACAGGCTGTAGAGGCGCTCGACCACGGCCTGGCGCGGGAACTCCCCGACGCGCAGGAGCGCTACCTCGCGCACCATGTCCGGCGTGTCGGCGTCCGCGGCCACGGCCAGCACGGCGTCGGCGTGGGCGCCGTTGTTGCGGTCGAGGTTGCCCTGGAGCGCGGCGAGCGCGCCCTGGCGTCGCTTCGGGCTCTGGTTCTTGTCTTGCGCGAAGCGGAGGAGATACTCGACGACGGGCGCACCGCCGACGCGCTTCATCGACGCGAACACGCGCAGGAGCTCCTCCTCCTGGTACGCGCTCATCTGCGCCTTGAACTGCTCGGGATTGGGGTTGAGCTTCTGCGCCTTGTTGGCGGCTTCGACGCTGGGGCTCTTCTGGCGGATCCAGGTCTCGGAGGCGACCTCGCCGGCGATCACGACCAGGCGCTGGCTCGCAGCGAGCTTCGTTTCGGCGTCGCCGAAATCGGCGATGAGCTCCGACATCGCGTCGATCTTGGCGGCGCCTGGAACCATCTGATTCGGGAGCGACTTGACGGCTTCGGCGCGTAGCTCGCCGACCATCTGTTTGACCGAATAGGTCTGCGACGAATCGTCGAAGCGCTGCGTGAATCCCGTGGAAATCCAGGTGGAGACGGCGCTCCTGAGCTTCTGGCGCAGCGCGGCGTCCGTGATGAGCCGGCCGCTGTCGCTCGTGAGCAGCGCGAAGGCGGCGTCCTTGTACGGCACCGAAGGATCCGCCGGCGCGGCTTGACCGCCCTGCGCCACCGGAGGCGGCTGACGGATCTTGGCTTCGAGCGCCGGCACGAGCCGGCCGACGATGCTGGCGCGCGTCGCCGGCGCCATTTGCGAGAGCGCCGCGATGAGACCCGGTTGATCGTCGCCGCCGTCGATGCCGACGCGCCGACCGTTGCGCGGCTTCATGCCGACGAGCGCGAGCGCCGCTTCGACCCGCAACTCGAGCGGGTACTTGTCGTGCGTCAGGACGGCGATGAGCTTTCTGGGACCCTGGACCGTGGTCGCCCAACGACGCACGTCCTCGTTACTGGTCCGGCAGGCGGTGACACTGGTAGCGAAGGAGAGGAAGCAGGCGACGGCGAACGCTCGATGCACCCCGACCCCGCGCTTTCGACCTTTGGTAGTTTGCCCCGTCTTGTCGCTCACTTGGCCCTCGTTTCAGCCTAGTTCTCGCAGCGGAGTGCGAAGTCTACATGGCCGTTTGCGCCGGACTCAAGTTCGGGCGGAAAACCGCCTCGAAGGGAAGTTGGACGGCACGGGTAGGATAATGTAGTTGTAGGTAGTCAAATGGGAGCACGACCGTTCCTGCCCCGAACCGCAACTTCACCTGCAGCAGCTTCGTCTTCGCCCACTGAGCGGCCATTCGGCCGATTACGCGAAGCCGCGGCGTTGCTGCTGGTTGCTGGCGCTGTGTTTCTCGCGCTGGCCCTCGCGAGCACGCGCGTGGTCGCATTCGACCCGTCGGCCAGTTCCGACAGCTGGGTCGGACCGACGGGGGCGTTTCTCGCCCGGGTGCTCGTCACCGGGTTCGGCGTGGTCGCCTGGTGTTTTCCGCTCGAGCTTTGCCTGTTCGCTGTCCCGCTTCTTCGAGGGCGGTCCCAGGGTGACCTCGGCCTGCGTCTGGCGGGGGACCTGGTGCTCGCCGTGGTGCTCTCGGCGCTGGTGCAGGTGGCGGCACCGGGCGCGGTGGCCTTCGGGCAGGCGGCCGCGGGCGGGAACGTCGGACTTCTGTTCGGCGAGCTGATGCGCGAGCTGTTCTCGGCCGTCGGCTCGTTCCTGATCGGGCCGACGATCGTGGGATTGATCCTGATCGGGCGGAGCTCCTTCTCGTTCATCGAGGCCTGCCGGCGCACGCTCGCGTTGCTCCGCCTGCTCGCGGCTCGGCTCTCCGCGCTCGGCTCGAGGATGGCCGCCGCCTGGCAGAAGGCGCGCTCGCTCCGGCGCGAAGAGCGGGAGCGCGCCGCGGAGGCGCGCGCTCCGCACATCGACACCCAGCCGTCCGACGAAGCGATCCTGCTTCACCTCGCCGACGACGACGGCGACTGGATTCCGATCGAGCGCACGGGCGCGCCGCCGCTCGCCCTCTCCCAGGCGCTCAAGACCTCTCGCGGCGCCGAGCTCGCCGCGCTGCTCGACGCCACGCCGGAGGCAGCGCCGGTCGCGCCGAACGCCGGGGAGCCACCGCTCGTCGAGAAGGGCCGTGCCAAAGCCGCGGCTTCCAAAACCAACAAAACCAAGACCGAGCAGCGCGAGCCCGGCCGTGACCGGCGGCGCAAGAACACCGCCAAGGAGCCCGAAAAGCAGGCCGAAGCGGAGAGCAGCTCCCCGCCCGCCGCGGAGGCTTCCGCGCCCCTGGCGGCGCCCTTCACGCCTGACCCGAGCGACGACTCGGGCAAGCCTCCGGAGCTTCTGATCGTCGATACGCAGCCGGAACGAAAGGTCGAGGTCCCGGTGAAGCCGGTCGCGCCGGCGCCGCGCCGCGGGACGTTCGAGCTGCCCTCGCGCGAGCTCTTCGACGCGCCGGTCGCGACGACGGTCGAGGTCGATCGCGAGGCGATTTTCGAGCACGCGCGGCGTCTCGAAAAGACGCTCGCCGACTACGGCGTGAGCGGCAAAGTGTGCGAGGTGCGCCCGGGGCCGACCGTGACGATGTACGAGGTCGCGTGCGAAGCCGGCACGCGCGTCAGCAAGGTCGCGAGCCTGGCCGACGATCTCGCGCTCGGGCTGTCGCGCAAGGTGCGCATCATCGCGCCGATCCCGGGCAAGAGCCTGATCGGCTTCGAGCTGCCGAACGACGAGCGCCAGCCGGTCTGCCTGCGCGAGCTGATGGAGGATCAGCGCTTCGAGAAGCTCGCCGAGCGCGCGCCGCTGCCGGTCGTGCTCGGGCGCGACATCGTCGGTGCGCCGTTTTACGCGGATCTCGCGTCGATGCCGCACGTGATCGTCGCGGGCGCCACGGGCGCGGGCAAGAGCGTGGGGCTGAACGTGATGCTCTCGAGCCTGCTCTGCAAGCGGACGCCCGAGGAGCTCAGGTTTTTGATGATCGACCCGAAGGTGGTCGAGCCGGCTCCGTTCGACGGCATTCCGCACATGCTCTTGCCGGTGGTGACCGACATGAAGCAGGCGGCGACGGCCCTGCGCTGGGCGGTCGAGGAGATGGAACGCCGTTACCAGATGTTCGCGGACGCCGGGACGAAGAACATCGTCACGTACAACGCTTGGGTGAAGCGCGTGCAGGACGGCGAGATCCCCCCGCCCGCGCCGGAAGAGGTGCAGGCGCTGACGGCCGACGGCGCGCTCGTGACGGTTCCCGCCGCCAAGACCGGGAGCGACGGGCGGCCGCTGCCCGGCAAGCTTCCCTACATCGTGATCGTGGTCGACGAGTTCGCCGACCTGATGATGCAGCAGGGCAAGGATGTCGAGGCGGCGGTGGCGCGCCTCGCGCAGAAGGCGCGCGCGGCGGGGCTCCACGTGGTGCTCGCGACCCAGCGGCCGAGCGTCGACGTGATCACGGGGACCATCAAGGCGAATTTCCCGTCGCGCATCGCATTCCGGGTGTCGCAGCGGGTGGACAGCCGCACCATCCTGGACGAGCAGGGGGCGGAGCTCCTGCTCGGGCGGGGCGACATGCTGGTCAAGCTGAACGGCTCGACCGATACCGTGCGCGCGCAGTGCCCGTTCGTGAGCGAGGAGGAGGTGACGCGCCTCACCGACTACCTCCGGAAGCAGGGTACCCCCGAGTATCACCAGGCCATCCTGGAGGTGTCCGACGAGGACGGTCCGGCCCCGGCCGGCGACGAGGAGGTCGACTCCCGGTTCGAGGAGGCGGTTCTGATCGTACGGGAAACGCAGCGCTGCTCGACGTCTTGGCTGCAGCGCAAGATGACCATCGGCTACAACCGGGCCGCAAAGATCGTGGAAACGATGGAGCGCAAGGGCTTTGTCGGGCCCCCGAACGGCTCCCGCGACCGCGAGGTCTTGATCCCGCCCGGGTGACCGGCTTCGGAGCGACGGCGACGCGCGGCCCCGAGTCCATGCTAGAAGCGGCCGGCCATGAGCGCGGAGCCGCCCGCCTTCCCGAAGGCGCTCGACGACGACGACGACGACGTGGCCTGGGCGCTCCAGACTGCTGCGGTGCAGTGGGAGCGCGGCGGCCACGCTGACGCCGTGGTCTGGCTCCGGCGCGCGGCGGAGGCGGCCATCGAAGCGGGGAAGTTCGGCAGGGGGGCCGACCTGCAGCGCGGCGCGAACCTGGTCCACACCTGGGTGGAGCGCGGAGTGGTCGGTCCGGCGCCCGATGAGGACGACGGGGTGGACGCGCTGCTCGCGACGGAGGCACCCGACATCGAAACGAGCGAGATGCGGGGCCTCACGCAGAGCCTGGTGGACGTGCTCGAGGCGGAGGAGCGCGGCGACTTCGGATCCGGCCGGCCGCCGCAGGTTTCGGAGGTGAACGACGTCTCTGACCTCGGCGATCTCGAGGACGTCGAGGACATCGAGGCGGACGACGTGGTCGACCTCGAGGACATTCCGTTCGAGGACGAGCCGCCCACGAAGGTTCCGTTCGAGGAGGAGCCGACGACTCGCGCGGTCCCGAGCTCGCGCCGTCCGAGGTTGGT
>DASXWF010001200.1:0-1647 GCA_036503835.1 Polyangiaceae bacterium
CGAGCGCATGAGCGCAAAGCTTCGCGACGCGCTCGTGCTCGTCGAGCTCGAAGAGCAGACGCCCCGCGAAGCTGCCGCGATCCTGGGCATTCCACTGAACACGCTGCGTTCGCGGTTGCTGCTCGCCCGCCGGCAATTCGAGCAGCTGTTCGCGCGCGCCGCGGCCCGCAAAGTGCGCCGGGAGGGTCGACGATGACGTCCGATCGGATCGCCGGCGCGCGTGAGGCACTGCGCAACGTGACCCCTCCGCGTGGAGCTCGCGAGCGCGTCCTTTCCGCCGTGCTTTTCCGGCCGCGGCGGGAGGCACCCAAGCTGACCGTCGCGGTGGCGTTGCTTTTGGTGCTCGTCGCGTCGAGCGCGGCGGCCTTCGGGCTCGCGGTGGCCTCGCGACTTGGACTGCTGCGCCGCGCGGACGCTCCGCGTGCGGCACCGGCCGGCCAGACGCCGCAGGCGAGTCCGCGGCGTCCCGCAGCGCGGGCGACCGCGCCTGCTACGGCGTCCCAAGCCGCGCCGGCGGCACCGGAGCTCGCGCCCGAAGTCGCGCTGCCTCCCGCGCTGGAGGCCGCGCCGCGCGTCGCGGTGAACACGCCGCGTCAGGCTTCGCCGGTGAAGGCGGATTCGGACTCGCTCTTGTCGCTCCAGGTCGCAGCCTACAAGGAAGCGAGTGCTCTCGTGGCGGTGGACCCCGGTGCTGCGGTGACGAGACTCCAGGCTTTCCGGCGGCGTTACCCCACGAGCTCGCTCCTGCCGGAGGTGCAGCTCCGCCTGATCCAGGCGCTCGGCAAGCTCGCCCGCACGGACGACGCGCGGCGCGAGGCACGCGCCTTCCTCGCTCGCTATCCTGCGAGCAGCCGGCGTGCGGAGCTCGAAGCGCTCGTGGGCGAGCCGGAAGCTCCGCCAAGTACCGAGCTCGAAGAGCAGTGATCACCCGGCGCCGCTCGCGGCACCTTTGAGCATGAGATTCGAAACCACGCTCTATACCGTGTTCGTACCGTTCGGAGCGGCGCTCGCGCTTTCTCTGGCCAACTGCAGCACCGAGATCGACTTCGGGAAGCGCTCGGAGGAGGCCGGGGGAGCCGGGGGAGCCGGCGGGGCCGGCGGGGCGGCGGACCAGGGCTCGACGCCCTTCTGCGGAGACGGAATCGTGCAGGAGCCCGAGCGCTGCGACGACGGCAACCTCGAAGGCTACGACGGTTGTAGCCCGATCTGCAATCCCGAGCCTCTGCCGTGCGGCGACGGCGTGCTCGACCCGGGCGAAAGCTGTGACGACGGCGATTACCTGCCGCACGACGGCTGCGGCTTCTTTTGCGAGGTCGAAGACGGCTGGGAGTGTCCGACCCCGGGTCAGCCCTGCACGCGCATCGTGTGTGGAGATGGCATCGTCGCTTCCGGCGAAGCGTGTGACGACGGCAACCTGATTTCGAACGACGGCTGCGACGGGACCTGTCTGATCGAGGCCGGGTACACGTGCTTCCCGTCGGGCGTGTGCGTGCCGGCCGAGTTACCGAGCGACGACGCGTCCGGAGGGCAGGGCAACGCGGGCGCCGGCGGCGCGGGCTAGTACAACGGCCCACCTGTGCATTCCGGATTACGGAGGAAAGCGTCTGGCCGTTGTACTAGCGCGCGCTCAGCGAACGAGCGTGAGCC
>DASXWF010001201.1:0-1982 GCA_036503835.1 Polyangiaceae bacterium
CTGCTGCGCGCGCGCCTCGCCGAACCGGTGCGCGTGCTCGTGATGTTCCGCGCGCCCGTCGCGGCCGGCCAGCTCGCGCGCTTCGAACGCGCGGGCGGACAAGTGCGGCGCGTCTTTCAGGGCATCGCCTACGGATTCAGCGCCACCCTCCCGCGTGAGCGCGCCGCCGCCGTCGCTTCACTGCTCGGCGACGACCTCTTGATCGTCCAGCGCGGCAAGCGGGTCGTCCTCCACCTCGACGAAGCGACGCGCAACGGCCGGGTGCGCCCGGTCTGGGCGTCCAATTTTGCCGGTCTTGCGGGCGGTTTCTCCAGCACCTCGAGCATCAACATCGCCATCGTGGACAGCGGCGTCGACGCGAGCCATCCCGACCTCGCGGGACGTGGCGACTACTGGCACGACGCTACCTCCGATCAGGAGCCGAACCCCGTGGACTACACGGGTCACGGCACGCACGTCGCCGGCATCGCGCTCGGCTCGGGCGCGGCGTTCGGCGTCGGCCCGGCGCCGCTCCTCTACACGGACAGCCGCTCGATCGGACACTTCTCGCCCGGCCAGTACTCGCCGAGCCCGCTCCACATCCCGGGCAACGGCAGCGTCACCTTCTCGGCCACCGCGGACTTCAGCGGTGGAACCTCCACCCGCTTCGGCGGCGCCTCGGTCGACGACGGAAATCGCAGCTACGCGTACCTGAACGGCATGTTCACGACGGGCAGGTCGCCGCTCACCGTCTCGAGCACCTTCACCCCCGCGAGCAACGCCCACTACACGCTCGTGCTCGAAGCGCCGGCCACCACGTACACGCTCCGCGGGAGCATCGCCAATTATCCCGCCGTGGGCGACGGCTTCCCCGTGATGCGCGGCGTCGCATCGGGCGCGCACTGGGCGGGGTTCAAGGTCTTCCGGAACGACGGCGAGTCGGACCAGCTCGATCTCCTCGAAGGCCTCGACACCCTCCTCCAATCGATGATGGACGGCTCGTTCAAGGTCATCAACATGAGCCTCGGGCTCGACGAGAACGGCGGCCAGGACGTGTTCTTCCGGCAAGGCGTGAACACGCTCGTCGGTAACGGCGCCGTGGTCGTGGCGAGCGCGGGCAACGACGGTCCCACGGGCATCATCAGCGATCCCGCTCGTGCCCGGCGGGTGATCGCCGTCGGCGCGACGAGCGATCAGAACCGCATCACCGAGTATTCGAGCATCGGTTTCTCGCCGGTCGGTGTCGCCGAAGGCTCGAAGCCCGACGTGGTCGCCCCGGGCGGCTCGCTCGAGCGCTCGCTGATCCTCGCGCCCGATACGAACCAGGCGGACGTGGCCGGCATTCCGGACGCGCGCGCCGACGACTACGTGCAGCTCCAGGGCACCTCGATGGCGGCGCCGTTCGTCTCGGGCGCCGCCGCGCTCGTGATTCAGGCGCTCGAATCGGAGGGCCTCGTCTGGAATTACGCCAACGAGAACCAGCCGCTGCTCGTGAAGATGCTGCTCGGCGCGTCGGCCACGGAGACCAACGCGAGCCGCGAGCGTGGCGGCAGCGACCCCACGCTGGGCCGCGCCGCCTCCCCGAAAGATCTCGTGGAAGGCTGGGGCATCATCAATCCGGACGCGGCGATCGAAGCCGTCCGGCTCGACCTCGGCAGCGGCTTCTCGGACGGCACGGCGGGCGGCGTGTTCGACCGGCGCGCCTGGGGACGGCGGGTGTCGCTGGCGGAGGGCGCCAGCTTGAACGTCACCCTCGACGTGCCGGGAAGCGCGGACTTCGACCTTTATCTTTACGACGACACCCCACGCAACATGAACTCGGACGTCGCCGAAGGCGAACCGGATCTTCAGGCGTCGAGCACGAACACCTCGCTCGGCGGGGACGAGGCGATCCGTTACGTCGCGACGAACGAGGGCACTCGCTACCTCTTCGTGAAGCGCGTGAGCGGCAGCGGCAACTTCACGCTCATCGTCACGGAAGTCTGCGGCAACGGGGCCGTCGA
>DASXWF010001202.1:0-18583 GCA_036503835.1 Polyangiaceae bacterium
CCTGCTCGCCGGGACATGGGACTGGCTTATCGCGGGCCCCGCGATCCTGGCCAAGAAAGCGACTTGCGGGAAAAAGCTGGTAAGATCGCTTGACAACAGGCCGCTCGGCCGCTCAAACCCACTCCCGTGCTGATCCTCGAGCAAAGCCAGGACGGCATGGCGCTCGTGCGCCGTAGCCCGACCAAGCCGACCATCATCGCCGGTGCGCTCTTCGGTGCGCTCGGGGCGATTCCGGCCGCTTCCGGCGTGGAGCTCTCGGGACCGCGGCTGGTGACGACCGTGGGGTTGTTCACGGTCGCAGGTGCCCTCGTCTACCTGGGGCTTCCCAAGACGCGCCGGCGGCCGCTGCCTCCCGAGCTCCAGAAGAGCCGCCTGCCCGCTCACGCTCGCATCGAGCTCGGCGGCTTCGAGAACTATCAGGCGCGGCTCGTGCGCAGCGACGGTTCGTCGGTGTTGCTCTTCGAGCGCGACGAGCCCGCCGGCGTCGTGCGGGACGTCGCGGCGCTCGCGAGCCGCTGTTCGCTGTCGGTGCGCCCGGGGTGGGGTTTGGATGACGCGGCCTGGGCCGCGCTCGCCGAGGCACCCGTGAACCGGCGTCGAGCGGCTCGCATCAATCCGGCGGTCGTCACGGAAGGGTGGCCGCTGCCCCGGCAGCGCACCACGGCGTTCACGACGCTCTGGGCGGGGCTGTTCGTGCTGGTCGTGTCGATTCTCATGGCGCTCTCGCCGTACCGGTCGGGCATCGCGCCGAGCGCGCTCTCCGTGCTGCTGCCGCTCCTCAGCGTGATTTTCGTGCTCACCGTGGGGGGCTGGCTCGCCGGGTACCGGGAACGGCTGAGCCTCGGCGGTAGCGGCGTCGAGCTCGAGAGGCGCTGGTTCCGGCGCCCGCTCGGGCGCGCGCTGGCGGTCGAAACGCCGGTGTTCGGGGTCTTCACCGTGCACCCGAAGGGCGCGTCGATTCGCCACGTCCTGCTCGCCTCCGGCAAGGGCCCCCTCGCCTATGCGATCGATCCGCGCGCCACCGAGAAGCTCGCCGTGGTCGAGGCGGAGATCGGGCACGCGGCGGGCCGGGCCGCGGAGTAGCGCTCCGCGAGCGCCGGACTCACTTGAGCAGGCCGGCGAGATCCTGATCGACCTGCTCGGCGCTGCTCGAGGCGACCTTCACGTACCAGCGCGTGTACTCGGTCCGCGCGAGGTAGTCGTTGCCCTTCTCGCCGGGCACCGCGTAGAGCTCGAGGTGTCCGAGCGCCTTCGCGCCGCCGAAGTATTCGATGCGGGTGACCAGGCTTTCGGGCGTGATTGGCTGCGCCGGTTTCTCCACGTACTCGGAGAGGCGCAGGCGCTCGACCTTGCCGAGCCAGTTCGCGACCGTCTGATCGGCGTTCGCGGGCGTGGCGGCGTCGGCCCAGGAGCCCTTCTTTTCGGGGACCGGCACGACTTCGCGCGACTTGCCCGCGCGCGTGATGCGGATGCGCGTGACCTCCGCGTCGGTGAAGCCGTGGAGTTCGCGCTCGAGCAGGCGCGAATCGCCGGCGAGCAGGCTCTGCGCCACCTCGGACTCGATGGCGTAGACGGTGTTGCTCGCGACGTGCCTGGCGTAGCGCTCCTGGCCGCCCGGCGTGTTGCTGCCGAGCACGAGCGACTGTTCACCGCCGCCGAGCTTCACCTTGAGCGTGCCTTCGGGCTTGTCGAGGCCGAACTCCTCGGCGCGGCCCGGCTCGAAGGGGCCGATGCGGCGCAGCGCGGAGAACGGCGCGAGCTTCTGCACGAGCTCGTCGGCGGCTTTCACGCCGATGAACTGGCTGGTCTCGCGTTTGCCGGGCGGGGGCGCGCCGGCGTCGGGACCGCCGTGCGGGGCCTTCGCTTCCTCCCGGTCGACTTTGACCAGGTAGTAGCGGCCAATCGCGTCCTTCTTCGCGTCGAGCGAGAGCGTGAGCTTGGGCGATTCGAAGTCCAGGTGGGTGATGCTCTCGGCGGAGCCGCCCCAGACTTCGACCTTGTCTTCGCCGCCCGCTTCGACCGCGGTCTCGTCGCGCGACCAGATCGTGAGCGCGAGACCGGAGGCGACGGCGAACAGCACGCCGTGAACGACGAGGCCCTTCATTTCTTGGCTCCGCTCGGCACGCTGGTCGGGCGCGGGCGCCGCGAGCGCCGGCTCAGGAAGAGGCCGGCTGCGAGCACCAGCGCCGGCGCGCCGAAGATCGTCGCGTAGAAGCGCGTCAGATCCTGCTGCTTGGTGTGCGTCATGCGCTGATCTTCTTCGGTGTTCGGAGGGCCGGCGGTGCTTTCCTCGCCCACGAGCCAGCGCACGGCATCGACGAACAGGATCTGGTTGTAGAGGACGCGAGCGACCACGAAGTCGCTCAAGAGGTCGGAGTCGGCGAGCACGAAGGCGCGCATCTCGTTCGGCGACTTTTGAGGATCCTTCTTGTCGTCCTTCTTGCCGTGCGGATCCTTCTTGTCGTCGTCCTTCTCGTCCGACTTCTCGGCCTTCTTGGTGGGATCGCCGGTGACGGCGGCGGCGACGTTGTAGGTGGTCTGCTTCTCGCTCGCGCGGTCGAACTCGTAGTTGCGGTTGCGATCGGCGAAGGTGCCGGACGGCGCGCGCATCGCGAAGTCGATCTGAGCCGAGGAGCCCCGCGGCTTTTCCAGGCTGCCGGCGCCGACCAGCACGACCGGCGAGCGCGAGCCGCTGCGGCTCAGCGTCGAAACGGAGGCGTGGGAGGAGAAGCTCTGGCTCACGATCCAGGTCCGGTCCGAGGCGTCGTTCCGGGCGGTGACGTGAGCCTTGTCGTTCGCGAGCACGTCGGCGTTGAACTCGAGGCCGACCAGCGCGGCCAGATCGTTCAGCGGAGCGACGCGCGCGGGCGGTGGTGTCGCCGGGGCGGCGGAGCCTGCCGCGGAGGCGGAGGCCGGGGGCGTGGGCGCCGGGGCCGCGCTCGGGCTCGCGCTCGCGGCGCCGTGCGCGGAGTCCACGACGGCCTGGATGTCGCGGGTCGAGAAGGCGTCGGCGTCGAGCGCCAGGAAGAGCTTGCCGCCGCGCGCGAGGTAGCTGCGAAGCCCGGCGATCTCCTCGGCGAGGAACGGTTCGGTCGGGCCGAGCACCAGCACGAGATCGGCGTCGTTCGGGATCTCCCGGCCGAGCCCCTGCGCGAGGCCGAGATCCTTCACGAGGTAGTTCTGGCGCTGGAGCAGCGTGCGCACGATGGTGGCGGCGCGCTGCATGCCCTCGGCGCCCGCGGCCTTCTGCGCGTCGTTGAGCTCGCCGTGGCCGACGGTCAGGTACGCGGTGCGGCGGGACTTGGCGAGCTTGGTGAGCTGCTCCTGAAAGTCGCGATCCAGGGTCTTGAGCTTGGGCTTGGCTTTCTCGAGCTCGGTGCCGATCTGGAGCGTTTGCGTGGTGGTGCCGCGCGAGAGGACGATGGCGCCGTCCTGGGTGGCGCGGAGCTCGCGCGCGAGCTTCGGCGCGAGCAGCCGATCCTGGATTTCTACCTGGAGCTTCGGCGAGCTCGCCTTGAGCTCGTTCAGGTAGCGGGCGACTTCGCTCCGCACGTCGCTCACCTGCGGGAAGAACGCGACGACCTTCACCGGATCGGAGAGGCTTTTCGCGAGCTGTTTGGTGGACTCGCTGGGGCGGGAGGTCTTGAAGTACGAGAAGTCGACGTCGAGCTTCACCCCGGAGGCGGCGTACACGAAGAGCGCGCCGTAGACCGCGGCGAGCGCGAGGGTGAGGCCGGCCCCGGCGGCTGCGCGCACCCGGCGGCTCTCCGGATGCTCGGAGTTGCGCATCGGGCGCAGGGCCGTCTCCGCAAACACCATGGGCAGCGTCGCGAGCACGATCATCGCGACCCACGCCACGGTCAGGAACTCGACCAGGCGCAGCCGCTTCGGCTCCGCCATGGTCTCGAAGAAGCGCTGCACGCTCCACGGCGTGGTCAGCCCGTAGAGCGCGAGCCCGAGCAGGCCGGCGAGCGAGAGGGCGGCCAGCAGCGTCTCGATCGAGCGCCGTTCACCCCCGGCGCGAAAGCGCGGCGCGAACCGGAGCAGCGTCGCCGCGACCACCGCGAGCACGCCCGCGCCGGTGACAACCCCCGCACCCTTCTCGAGCCCGGAAAGGACGCGCTCGCCGATGTACACGAGCACGAGGCCGCCGAGGTAGAGCCACAGGAGCCACCCGGGAGCGCTGCGGTTTTCTTTCGGCGCGGGCTGGGGCGGCTTCTGGCCGGAGGCGCCCGGCTTTTCGTTTTCTACCGCCATCGGCGCGCCTCCATGACCTTGGTGGCCGCGAGCAAGAAGAAGTAGGTGATCACGAGGTAGTAGGCGACGTTGCGAAACTCGAGCACGCCCTGCATGAAGGGGCGGAAGTTGTCGTGGTGCAGGGCGAGGCGCGCGAGGAAGCCGTTGAGCGGCGGCTCGACGGCGCGCGCGACCAGCCACTGCAGGAGGAGGAGGCCCATCGTGGCCGCGCCGATGATCGCGGCGATCACCTGCGAGCGCGCCAGCGCGGAGGCGAAGAGCCCGATGGCGACCGACGCCGCGTTGAGGAGCAGGAGGCCCAGGTAGCCGACCCAGACCTGACCCCAGCTCACCTTGCCGTTCACCAGAACCAGGAACGGCATGTAGAGGCTGAGCGCCGCGATCAGCACCAGCACCGCAAACGCCGAGAAGAACTTGCCGATCACGATCTCGGAGTCGCGAACGGGCGCGGTGTTGAGCAGCGTCATCGTGCCCGTCTGGCGCTCTTCGGCGAGGAGGCGCATGGAGAGCACGATCGCCGCGATCATCGTGGTGCCGCTCGCGCCGTTGAAGAACTCCTGCAGCACCTCGGCCGAATAGAGGGGCCGCGTCATGCCCATCGCCTGGAGCCACAGCCCCTCGATGAGCAGCGCGGCGGCCACGATCCCGGGACCGAGCGGAGAGCGCAGGTAAGCGTAGATTTCTCGACGCGCGATCAGGAGCACGTTGCTCACGACAAGGCCTCCTCGGCGGGCGCGGCGCTCGGCGCTTCTTCGCGCCGGCGGCGCTTGCGCGCGGCGGCGGGTTCGGCGTCGCCGAGCAGGGCGCGGAAGGTGCTTTCGAGGTCGCGCTGGCGCAAGAGCTCGAGCACGCCGATGTCGGCGGCGACCAGCGTGCGGCTGAGCGAATCCCGCACGTCGGCTTCGGAGGAAACCTCGAGCGTCGCGATGCCCTCCCCTGTTTCCGCGGCGGCCATGGCGTCCACCGCGCTGACACCGGCGACGCCGCGGGCGATTTCGCTCGCCTTGTCGGCCGCCTTGTCGGCGGAGGCGCCGGGAACGCGGACGGTGACCCGCACGCGCATCCCCTTCTCGGCCTGCGTCGCGAGCTCCGCCTCGGAGCCGGCCCACAGGATTTCGCCCTTCTGGATCACGAGGATGCGATCGCAGGTCTCGCTGATCTCGTGCAGGATGTGGCTCGAGACCACCACGGTGTGCTCGCCGCGCAGCCCGCGCACGAGCTCCCGCATCTCCACGATCTGCAGCGGATCGAGGCCCGAGATCGGCTCGTCCAGCACCACGAAGTCGGGGCGGTGCACGATCGCCTGAGCGATGCCGAGGCGCTGGCGGAAGCCGTGCGACAGCGTGCCGATCAGCTGGCCGCGCACGTCCCCGAGCTCGGTCAGGCCTTGCACGTCGCTCACCCGGCGAGCCACGTCCTTGGCCGGCACGCGGCGCAGGCGGGCGGCGTACCCGAGGTACTCGTCCACCGTCATGTCGTCGTAGAGCGGCGGCCGGTCCGGCAGGTAGCCGACCTTGCCCCGGACATCGTGCGGCCGCTCGACCACGTCCAGACCGGCGACGCGGACGGTGCCGCTCGTCGGCAGGAGGTCGCAGGCCAGGATCCGGAGCGTGGTCGTCTTGCCCGCGCCGTTGAGCCCGAGCAGGCCGACGATCTCGCCCTTTTGGATTTTGGCCGAAAGCGGGCCTACGACCCGACGTTCGCCGTAGTACTTGTAGAGATTCTCAATCTCAATCACGGCAGGAACCGCCCGTTACCACGAAACCTCGCGCGTCTGGACCCTGAAACCGGACGATCTATTCCCACTTTCTGTTCCCCGATGTCCACGGCCCCCGAATCTGCGCCTGCCTCCGGCCCGCCGACCCACGGAGTGGACGGGCCGGAGCAGCAGCCCCTCATCGATCTGGCCGCGCGCATCGCGGAGGCCGCGCTCGAGCTCGGCTTCGTGCGTGTGGGCTTCGCGCGGGCCGAACGCTTCGACGCCGCGGCGGCTCGGCTCGAGACCTGGCTGGCGAGCGGGTACCACGGCGAGCTCTCGTACCTCGAACGACCGGATGACCGGGCTGATCCGACCGCGCTCCTGCCCGAGGCCAAGACGATCGTCGCCGTCGCGCTTTCGTACGCGGGTCCCGCGCCGCTCCGCGCCGGCCGCGACGGACCCGCGCTCGCCGGCAGCGTCGGACGCTACGCGCGCGGCGAGGATTACCACCTCGTGATGAAGCAGAAGCTCGCGGCGCTCGCCGAGCGTTGCGAGGTGCTCGCCGGCCGGCCGCTGCGCACGCGCGTCTGCGTCGATACGGCGCCGCTGCTCGAGCACGAGGTCGCGCGCGCCGCGGGCGTGGGCTTTTCGGGCAAGTCGACGCTGACGATCGTTCCGGGCGTCGGGACGTACGTGGTGCTCGGCGAGCTCCTGCTCGATCTCGAGCTGCCGGCGAGCGAGCCCGTGCGTCAGGGTTGCGGCGGCTGCCGCGCGTGCCTCGACGCCTGTCCCACCGGCGCTTTCGTCGGCCCGCACGTGCTCGACGCGCGCCGCTGCATCTCGTACCTGACGATCGAGAACCAGACGGCGATTCCGCGCGAGCTCCGCGCTCCGATCGGGACGCGCGTCTTCGGCTGCGACGTCTGCCAGGAGGTGTGTCCCTTCAACGGCTCGGCGACGCCGCGCGCGCGCGCCGGGGAGCTCGAGCCGCGGCCCGAGCTCGAGATCGTCGACCTGATCGCGCTGCTCGAGCTCGGCGCCGCGGGTTATCGCAAGCTCGCGAAGCGGAGCGCGCTGCGCCGCGCCACGCGCGCGACCCTCGCGCGCAACGCCGCGGTCGCGCTCGGCAACACGCACGACCCGCGCGCCGCGGCTCCCCTCGCCCGTGCGCTGCGCGCGCACACGAGCCCGCTCGTCCGTTCCCACGCCGCCTGGGCGCTCGGCGAGCTCGGGAACGCCTGCGACGGCGCCGGGCGGGAAGCCCTGGAAGAAGCCGCCGGCGAGGACGGCGACGAGTCCGTGCGCGAGGAAGCTCGCCTCGCTCTGGCTCGTTTGCGTTAGCCGGCGTTCGATCTTAGGACCCCTCCGGTGACCAGCTCGACCGGCTCGACCCTCGGACGCTTCAGCACCCGGCAGCTCGGGCTCTTCGTGCTGATGGTGTCGATGTCCGTGCTGTTCACGGCGAGCCTCGTCGCCTACCTCTGGACGCGCCTCGCGAACGAGGTCTGGAAGACGCCGGAGATGCCCGAGCTGCCGCTCGGCCTGTTCGGCAGCACCGCGATGCTGGCCGGGCTGAGCGCCGCGATGCACCGCGCCGTGTCCGACGTCCGCAAGAACAAGGACGAGTCGCTCGTGCGCGATCTGTGGCTCGCCTGCGCGTTCGCCGGCGCGTTCCTGCTCGGGCAGGTCTTCAACTGGGGGGCGATGGTTCCGGGCCTCTACGCGCCCGTCGAGCACCCGCTCTACCCGTTCACGTTCTACATGCTGACGGGCCTGCACGCGGCGCACGTGCTGGGCGGCTTCATCCCGCTCGGGATCGTGATCGTGCGCGCGCAGCGCAGGCGTTACTCGAGCTCCGAGTACGAGGGCGTGCGCCTGGTCCGGCAGTACTGGGACTACCTCGGCGTGGTCTGGTTGGTCCTGCTCGCGACGATGTGGATCGCGACCTGACGTTCGCGAAGGCGGGTCAGGGCGAGAGGCGCGCCACGCGCCAGCCCGCGCCGCTCCGTTCGTAGAGGAAGCGATCGTGCAGGCGGTGGGCCCCGCCGAGCCAGAGCTCCACGCGCTCCGGAGCGAGCTCGAACATTCCCCAATGCGGCGGGCGCTCGATGCTGCGCCCCTGCCAGCGCTCGCGCTCCTGCGCGAGGGACTGCTCGAGCTCCGCGCGAGCGCCGATCTCACGGCTCTGGTCCGAAGCCCAGGCTCCGAGCTGGCTCTCGCGATCGCGGGAGGCGAAGTAGCGATCCGACTCGGCTTCGGGAGCCTTCGCGACCGTGCCCTCGAAGCGCACCTGACGCTCGAGGCCCGGCCAGAAGAACACGGCCGCCGCGTGCGGATTCGCGAGGAGCTCGCGCGCCTTGCGACTCTCGAAGTTCGTGACGAAGCGGACCGCTCCGTCCTCGCTCAGTCCCTTGTAGAGCACCACGCGCACCGAAGGCCGCCCGTCGGGCGCCGCCGTCGCGAGCGAAAACGCGTCGGCGAAGGGCAAACCGCGCTCCCCTGCCTCCCGAAACCACTCGAGGAAAACCGGGATGGGCTCGGCCGCGGGCGCCTCGGGCAACGTGCCTGCAGGGGTCGTGTCGGACAAAAATCTTTCCTTCGCGAGGTGGAAAATTCGAGCGCCGAGCGTAGCACCTGGGGACGGTGTACTATCGGAGACCATGAGTGCGAGTACCAAGCTCCTCGCCGGCCTGACCCTCGGAGCCGGGCTTTTCGCGAGCGTCGCCTACGCGGCGAGCGAAAAGCTCGACGAGGCAAACGCCAACACGGCCAAGGCGATCGTCCTGCTCAAGGAAAGCCCTGCGGGCGCCGATGACAAGGACGCACACCGCAAGAAGGCCATCGACCTTTTGACCCGAGCTCAGAGCGAGATCCTCAAGGCCAAAGGCGAGTGAAGCTCGGCGTGTTCGTGGCGTTCGCGGCCCTCGCGGCCGCCTGCGCCGGTAGTGGCGAAAAGCCGGCCAGCGTGCCCGCGCCCGCGAGCCGCCCGGCGGAGGAGCACGAGCCGCAGCCGCCGACCGCGATTCCCGAGCCGTCTCCCGCCGAGGCCGAAGCCCCCGACGAGGAGCACGACGAGCCCGACGACGGCGCCGAAGACGAGGTCGCTTCGGACGACCCGGGCGAGCAGCGCACCCACCCGCTCGATTCCTGGAGCGCCGACAAGGTCGCCGACGCCGTCGCGCGCGACCTGCCCTCGCTCGGTTCGATGTCGCTCGGCAGTCCGAGCGCGGGACTTTTGATCAACGGACGCCAGGCGGAGAAGAGCACGCTCTACGAGCCCGTCTCGCCGGGGAGCGCCTGGGCCACGGAGGAGACGCTCGCCTACCTCGACGCGGCCCTGCGCCGGGTCCACGCAGAGAATCCCGGGACGCTCGCGCTCTCGCTCGGCGACATCAGCGCGCAATCCGGGGGACCGATCGCCCCGCACGTGAGCCACCAATCGGGGCGCGACGTCGACATCGGCTACTTCTATAAGAACGACACGCGCTGGTACCGGCGCGGAACGGCACAAAACCTCGACATCCCCCGCAACTGGGCGTTCGTCCGCGCCCTCGTGACGGAGACCGACGTCGAGCTCATCCTGATCGACAATTCGATTCAAGCCCTCTTGCGCGAGCACGCGCTCGCGAGCGGCGAGGATCCGGCGTGGGTCGACGGGATCTTCCGGGGCCGCGGCGGCGAGCGACCGTTGATCCGCCACGCGCGCGGGCACGCGACTCACATCCACGTCCGCTTCTACAATCCCCTCGCCCAGGAAACCGCGCGCCGGAGCTACTCGGCGCTGGTCGCGCGCGGCGTGGTCCCCCCGGTGCAGAGCTTCGTCCAGCACAAGGCCAAGAAGGGCGACACGCTCGGCAAGCTCTCCAAGCGCTACGGCGTGAGCGTCGTCGCCATCAAGCGCGCGAACCGCTTGAAGTCGAGCCTGATCCGCGAAAAGCGCACCTACCTGATCCCGATCGCCCGGCCGCGTCCGGCACCCGAGCCACGCCGCCTCGCGTTCCCGCCGCGCCGCCTGCCCCCCGAGCGGCTCACCGGGGGACCGAACGCCGCGCGAGTCGGAACGCTGCGCTGAAGCCCTGGATCGGGCGGTCTCGCCTGCCGGGAGCCGGCGGAGTAGTGCTAAAGGCGACGCTCATGCCTTCCGCCCGCTTTCGCCGCGCTCTGAGCGCGGCGTCGTTGTTCGCACCGCTGCTCCTGGCCTGTCAGGCGGGACCGCCGCCCGATCTGGTTCGGCTGGAGCTGCCGGAGCTCGTCACGAGCACGGATCCGGTGCGACCGACCGTTCACGTGCGGCGCGGCGGAACCTCGAGCGTCGCCGCGCAACCGGTGGCCTTGAGCATCGTCCCTCCGGAGGTGGCGAGCATCGGGAAGGACGGCACGCTCGCGTGCTTGAAGAGCGGCGACGCCAAGGTGTTCGCGGACGTGCAGGGCGTGAAGGACGACGCGCCGCTGCGCTGCCGGCTCGTCGAGCGGCTCGAGCTCGGCGAGTTGCCGGTCTTCGACGTGAGCGGGCCGCCCGTCACGCTCTCGGTGCGCGCCGTCGCCAAGGGCGGCGCCGAGCTCGCGGACGTGCCGTTCACGCTCACGACCGACAGCCCGCGCGTGCTCAAGGCAAGCGCGCTCACGCTCACGCCTCAGGCGGTCGGCGAGACCAGCGTCAGCGTGCGCGCGGGCACCAAGGAACGCCGCGAAAAGGTGCGGGTCGTGCGCAGCATCGACGTGGAAGCGCTGCCGCTCGAGGGCGGACGCCGCATCTACTTCAGCCTCACGGACGGCAAGTACGAGGTGGAAGTCACGCTCCCCTCCGACAAGACCTTGAGCGTCGAGTGGCGGGGCGCCCCCTATTGCAGCTACCGCGGCAGCGGCCGCGTCCACCGTTCGACCTGCACCCTGCAAGGCAAAGGCGGCGCGGTCGTCGATAGTCCGGCTTTCTTGCTCGATGGCTCCACCGACGTCTCCAAGCAAGGCATCAAGCTCCGCGAAGTGCCCTGATTTCCTGCCGCGCTTGGTCGAGTCTGGGAGGTAGTCGCGTCCGGGGAAGTTCATTTAGCCGCCAAGGCCGCCGCCAAGAGCGCCAAGGAGAAATTTTGGGGGTGGATGCGCCAATAGAGACTCGCCTAGCGTGAATCACCCCCCCAAAAAATCCGATGGCGGCCTTGGCGCTCTTGACGGCCTTGGCGGCAAAAAGGAACGCTGCTGACAGCAAGCCGCTCCCGCTTCGTCGCCGACCCCCAACGCTCGCCGACCCAACGCTCGCCAACGCGCAAGCCCACCTTTCCCTTCATCACCAAGAAGCCCTCGCTTCGTCACTTCCTTGTCACGGAGCGCGGGGCGATCCACAGTGAGTGGGTGGAGAGTCTGGCGGTCGTCATCCCCTTTCCCGTACACCGGGTCCGCAAGCCGATGACGAGAAAAAACCAGGTCTTCAGCGCCGTTCTCGACGAGGCGCGGAGCGAGCGCGCGACTCGCCGCATGTTGACTGCATGCGTGCTGGTCGCGGCTCTGCTCGGAGTGGCGCTTCAACTCGTCGCCGGCTGAAGACAAGCACGCTCGAGCTCGCGGTAAGGCTGCAACTTGGCGCGCTGGTCGCGCCGAGTAGTCAGCCGTCACAGCGAGCGCTCGAGCGACCGATCGCGCGCCGGGCGATCAGCCGTTCGCGCCTTCGAGCTTGCCCTCGATGAGGCCGTACAGGATCGACATCGAGGTCCAGAGCCGATTCTCCGCCTGATCGAAGATGACCGATTGCGGGCCGTCGGCGACGTCGGCGCTCACCTCTTCGCCGCGGTGCGCGGGCAGGCAATGCAAGAAGAGCGCGTCCGGCTTGGCGAGCCGCATGCTCTTCGCGTTCACCTGGTACGGGGCGAGCGCGGTGTGACGCTTGGCGCGCTCGGTTTCGGAGTGGCCCATCGACAGCCAGACGTCCGTGTAAACCGCGTCCGCGTCGCGCACCGCTTCTGCGGGATCGGTGGTGATCGTGACCGAGCCGCCGTGCTTGCGCGCCGTGCGTTGCGCCGGCTCGACGAACTCCGCCGGGACGCCGTAGCCCTCCGGGCAGGCGATCGCGATGCTGGCGCCGACGAGCGCGGTGGCCTGCATCAGGCTGACGGCCACGTTGTTCCCGTCACCGAGGTAGGCGACCTTGAGCCGATCGAGTGATCCTTTCCGTTCGGAGAGGGTCATGAGATCCGCGATGCTCTGACACGGGTGGTGCCCGTCCGTGAGCGCGTTGATGACGGGCATCGAGGCCGCCGCCGCGAAGCGCTCCACCTGCTCGTCCGCGAAGGTGCGGACGACGAAAGCGCGCGAGTAACGGCTGATGACGCGGGCCGTGTCTTCCACCGTCTCCCCGCGGCCGAGCTGGAGATCGTTGTGGGTGAGGAACAGCGGACTGCCGCCGAGGCGCACCACCGCCGTCTCGAACGAGATGCGCGTGCGCGTCGACGGCTTGTTGAAGTACAGGCAGACGGTCTCGCCGGCGAGCAGGCTCAAGCGGTCGTGCGGCTTGGCCTTGAACTTGGCGGCACGCCGGATCAGGTAACGCACGTCACCCGGGGAAAGATCCGAGGTTTTCAGTAGGTGCTGCATACGAGGAAGGCCCGGAGCGTAGCACTACTCCGGCGGTCTTTGGCACGTTCAAGCGCGCCCCGAAATGCGCTACGGTGCCCCGCCATGCCGAACCCCACTGCTACGTTCAATACGTCGCTCGGTGACTTCGTCGCCGAGATCTACTCGGACAAGATGCCGGCTACGGCGGCGAACTTCATCAAGCTCGCGAAGAGCGGCTTCTACGACGGCCTCCACTTTCATCGCGTGATCGACGGCTTCATGGTGCAGTTCGGCTGCCCGCACAGCCGCGACGCGAAGAGCCCGCGCGCCGGCACCGGCAACGGCCCCGACGGCACGATCACCGACGAGCACCCGCCGACGGCCAAGCTCTCGAACGAGCCCGGCACGCTGTCGATGGCGAACACGGGGCGGCCCAACAGCGGCAGCTGTCAGTTCTTCATCAACACCGTCCACAACTCCTACCTCGACTGGTTCACGCCCGGCCCTTCGAAGCACCCCGTGTTCGGCAAGGTCACCCAGGGCCTCGACATCGTGAAGAAGATCGAAAAAACCGACACCGACGACGGCGATCGCCCGCTCAAGTCCGTCCAGGTCATCAAGATCACCATCAACGAGTAGCGGTCACGCTCCAGCGAGTGGGCGATAGCAACGCTGAGCCCGACCTGCTGCGTCTTGACGATCGACAGCGATTTTTTAGCCGCCAAGGCCGCCAAGAGCGCCAAGGCCGCCAAGGGATTTGGTGGTTGGTTTCTCGCCCGGCGGCACTGGAGCAGCGCAACTACCTCGGACTGGCGCTGTCTGTCGTATCGACGGGTAGCCACAGCGGGCTAAGTCGCCGCCAGAAAAACAAAAAATCCCCTTGGCGGCCTTGGCGCTCTTGGCGGCCTTTGGCGGCTAAAAGAAACCTGGCAGCGAGACTTACCCTGCCAAGCTCACCACGAGCCGCCTCGCCGCAAGGCGCCAGCCCCAGGCGCCTCACCTACGGGAGGAACGCGACGAGGGCGTAGACGAGGGGGGCGTTCCAGTTGATGGCGATTTCGTTCGACGTGAAGTCGTCGATGTCGTCGAACCATTGGCGCGCCATGGCCGGGTTGTTCATGTCCTGAACGCGCGACGGGCCGCCGACGAGCAGGCCCGGCCAGGGCGGCTCGATGCCGTCCGCCACCGACGGACGGTGGTGCGGGAAGAGCGGTGGATCGAAGCCCACGCCCGTCACGAACGAGCGACCGAAGTAGTTGCGCCCGAACAGGTGATCGAGCTGCATCGCCGCCGCGTCGAGGTAGAGCGCGCTCCGCCCGTCGTCCTCGCCGCTCGCGATCGCGAGCCGCGCCGCGACGCTCAACGCCATGGTGGTGCGGGCGATCATGCCGTTGACGCCCCACTCGTAGTACGTGCCGAGGCTCCGGCCGTAGGCGTGCTTCATCGCCTGCATGGCGAGCGAGTTCGACGTCACGTCGATGCGATTCGTGAGATCGGTGACGAGGTCGGGGTTGCGCTCTTCCCGCGTGCTGTCGAGGTAGGTGAAGATCGCGAGCGTCGTGAGATCGGACCAGTCCCAGCTCGGGCTCAGCTGAAAGCCGCCCGGCACGTCCCTCGCCTCGAAGTAGGCGAGCGCGTCCGCGTCGCCCGTGATCTCGAAAATCTCGGCGGCCGCCCAGAGCCGATCGTCCAGATCCCCGCTCCGGTACGAGCCGGTGAAGCCCATCGTGACGGCCGCGATCTGGGTCGGGTTGTCGAGGAGGAACTGCCAGGCGGCGAGCGCCGAGTCGCGGAGCCGTTCGGCGTAGGCGGCGTCGTAAGGCTCGAAGACGCGGGAGGCGTGCGCCATCACGGCCGCGAAATCAGCCGTCGCCTGCGTGCTGACCGGCGCCATGTTGCGCGGGTTGGTGCTGCGCTCCGGTGAGACCGAGAGGCCGTCGAAGTTCGCCGTGGTGATGCGGTCGGCGACGCCCCCGGTCGCCGCGTCCTGCATCGCGAAGAGCCAGTCGAGCTGGAAGCGGCATTCGTCGAGGTAGTCCGGAAGGTCCCCGCCCCGCTCCGGGATCTCGAGCTCGAACCCCTCGAGCTTGTCGCGGAAATGATCCCACGCGAACAGCATCATCCCGAGCGAGAAGGCGCCGTTGTTCGTGTACTTGCCGTAGTCGCCGGCGTCGTGCCAGCCCAGGGGCGCCGCGTCGCCGTGATGACACTCGCCGTGCTCGAACGGCTGGCCCTGCCACTCGAAATAGACGGACTGCCCGCAGCGCTGCCCGTACATGCCGAGCATCACGGCCCGGAACGGCTCGACGTACACGTCGTCGGCGATCCAGAACGGCTCGGACGGCGCCGAACCGTTCACCTCCACGTAGTACTCGCCGGGCTCCTGCAGGTCGCGGAAGTCGACCACGTGGACGACCTCGGCCGAGTCCGGCGCGTCGATCTCCGCGCTCGCCTGCCCGCTGAACACGACCGAACCGTCGGCGGCGCTCTTGACCGAAAACCCGGCGCCTTCGACGGGACCGCCGACGTAGGTGCCGCGCTTGCCGCGATCCGTGCGAAACCCGACGCTGCTCAAGTGCACCGTCGCGGGCCGCGGGTCCTCGATACAGACGCCGTTGACGAGCGTTTCGTCCTCCTTGCAGGAGGTGATGGACGAGCTCGCGCTGTCACAGGCCACGAGCAGGAGCAGGCTGGGCAAGAAAGTGCGTGCGAGCATGGAACCGGTTCCGGATGGTCTACCGCCCCGAAGGCGATCGCGCAAACCGGAACGCGAAGATCCGGCGGCTACGGCGCGACGCATGTGTAGTTGTCGGAGGTGCCGTACTCGCAGCTCGGCGTGGGTCCGTAGCCGCGCCACGCGTCGATGAACGCCGCGAACACCTCGGGTTCGAAGCAGTCGGCCGTCAGCGTGTGACCCCAGGCCGAGGCGGCCCAGGGCTCTTCGAGCTCTGGATCCGGCGTCAGGATCAAGCGCGAGACCTCGCTGGGGCAGCCGGCGCCCGGGATGCAGCAGTAGAAATCCTGGCTGTAGCCGTCGGCCTTGGTGAGCGCGTCAGCCGCGCTGACCCCCGCTTCGCAGTCGTTTTCCTCGCACGAGTACGTGATCACGACCGCGCCATTTTTGAGCGAGTGAACCCAGAATCCTCGCGCCAAGGCCTCGGCGTAGGTTTGGTACGGTGGCGCCGTCGGGTAGTAATCGCCCCACGAAGGGGGATTGGTGTCGTAGCCGAGGCCCGCTCTGCAAGTCGGAACCTCGTTCGACGCTCCGGTCTCCACCACGTTGTACTGTGCGTTGCATTTGCTGTTGTCGACGGCACGGAGGAGTCGCTCCTCCGGCGATGGAGGAGGTGGCGGCGGCGGATCCTCGGTGTGCACGACACAACCCGTCCCCGCCGCGAGCGGGAGCAACGTCAAGAGCAGGCCGGTAAAGCGCATGGCTGCGAGAGTATAGCGCCCACTCACCGATCAAGGAGGGGGACACTCGAAGCCCGAGAGGTCCGCGCCGTCGCTGCACACCCCTTCGGCCCCGTGGCCGCGGCGAGCGTCGATGAACGCCGCGAACACCTTGGGCTCGAAGCAGTCGACCCGCAGCGTGTGCCCCCAGCTCGAAGCAGCCCAGGGCACGTCGAGCTCGGGATCCGGGGTGAGGATCACGCGCGAAACCGGGCTGCCGCAGGAGGTCTCGGTGCAGCAGAGCGGGTCGACGCCGGCTTCGTCGATGACGGCGCGCGCCGCGTCGATCTCCGCGTCGCAGTCGCTGCACGAGTAACTGATGACCACGGCGCCGTGTTCCAGCGAATGCACCCAAAACCCGCGGGGCAACGGGGTGTCATAGTTTCGAAAGGCTGCCCAGGTGCCGTAGTGCGTTCCCGAGGACGGCGGATTCGTGCCGTACGTGACCGGGCTGCAGTTGGGAACATGAGCCGCCCCTTCGATCTCGAAGACATCATGAACCGCCCCGCAACTGCTCTTCGCGACCGCGTCGTCCAGCCTCGCCTCCGCGTCGGGATCGGGCGCCGGCACGGGGGGCAGGTCCTCCTCGCCACACCCGAGGCAGAGGACGGACAGTACGAAAGAGAAAGCCGCGAGGGATCGCATATCGGAGAGAGTATAGTCCCCCGGTTCGACCCCACAAAACACGTGATCCCCGCTCCCGATTTGCTTCATCCCGAGCCTCGCTTGTGGGTCGACGCCGCCGAGCTCCGGCAGGTGCTCACGTTTGCCTTCGCTTCGGGCTGCGGGTCGGACGCGTTCGAGCGCGCCCTCGAGCGGACGGCCGGCGCTCGGAGCCATTTCGTGCCCGACTGCTTCGCCAAGGACCTGTTCGTCGAAGACTTCGTGGCGCGCTGTCTGTCGCCGCGCTCCGGCAAGAAGCGCAGCAAGGCGCGCCGCAGCGCGCTCGTCTCGCTGCTCACGCACCCGCCGGCCGAGCACGCGACGGTCGCCTTCCGGCACGCCGTGCTGGCCGAGCTCGACCAGAACCCCGAGCTTCACGACGGTCTCGAGCGCGCCGCGGAAGCGATCAGCGAGCTTTTCACGCTGATGGAAGGCGCGATCCGCGGCAAGGAATCGGCGAACGTCTACCGCCGCTTCGAGATCCTGCGCTCGGTGAAGCAGGCCTTCGACCTGGTGGCGAGCGCCGCGCCGCACGCGCAGTCGGGCCTCGGACGGCTTTCCGAGTTCGGTCGCGCCCTGCAAGCCAGCGACGCCTACCGACACCTCACCGAGTTGCTCGAGCACGAAGCGCACCTCGCGACGGTGGAGGTCCGGCTCCGCCTCGCGCAGGACGGTCGCATCCGCGGCTTCGAGATCCTGAAGGCCAGCGAGAACAGCGAAAATCGCCACCACCGCGGTCCGATTCGGCGCTTCTTCATGCGTTTTCGGCTGCTCCTGCTCGGCTACCGCCTGCGGGAGGCCGAGCTCCTGAGCCGGCTGCTGCACTCCGTGTTCGAGAGTCTCGAGGAGCCGCTCGTCATGCTCTTCCAGATCCGGCGCGACGCCGAGTTCTATCTCGCGGCGCTCGCGCTCAAGGCGCTCGCCCGCAAGAAGGGGCTCGAGGTCTGTCTGCCGAAGCTCCGCGACCCGGCGCCGGATCAGCCGCTTCCGGAGAGTCGTTTCGCCGCTCTCTACAATCCCCTGCTCCTGCTCGAAGACCGCGCACCGCGGCCCACCGATTTGACCATCGGCGGCAGCGCGCAGCTGGTCGTGACCGGTCCGAACTCCGGCGGGAAGACCCGGCTGCTCCAGGCGATCGGCCTCGCCCAGTTGCTCGCGCAGGCGGGCTTCTTCGTGCCCGCGGCGAGCGCCGAGCTCGTCTTGCGCGACGGGCTCTTCGTTTCGGTGGTGGAGGAGGCCACGGCGGACGCGCGGGAAGGCAGGCTCGGGACCGAGCTCCTGCGCATCCGCCGGCTCTTCGAGCGCCTGGCCTGGGGCAGCCTCGTGATCGTGGACGAACTGTGCTCGGGCACGAACCCTTCGGAGGCGGAAGAGATCTTCGATCTCGTGCTGTCGCAGCTCGCCGAGCTCGAGCCGCAAACGGTGGTGACGACGCACTTCCTGCATTTCGCCGCGCGCCTGGAGCGCGAGCGCCCGCTGCCGCGCCTCGAGTTTTTGCAGGTCGAGCTCGACGCGAACCAGACTCCGACGTTCGGATTCGTGCCGGGCGTCGCCACCACTTCCCTCGCCCGGCGCACGGCCGAGCGCCTCGGTGTCACGCGCGAGGCGCTGCGCAGCCTGGTCGACGGGGCCCGGCGTGACCGCGGGCCGCGCAGCCCCGCTCGCTGAGCGGGCGTGACAGAACGCACCGCCCGGAGCGCGTCGCCGTCGCGGTAGGGCTCGACACACGCCCGTTCGCGGTTGGAACGACGCCTGCATTCGAGGCTTCGTATGCGGCTCCACGAACCCGCGTCCGGCCCCGAAAAGCCGGCGGGGCGCTCTCCGAAAAAGGCCCTCGGCCCCTGGCTTTCGTCGCTGCGCCGGCGGCCGCCCTTCACTTGGCCGAAGAAGCGCAAGCGCCGCCTCTTCATCGGGTTTCTGGTGTTGCTGCTCGCCTACCCGGTGCTCGGGACGCTGGCGCTCTGG
>DASXWF010001203.1:0-2759 GCA_036503835.1 Polyangiaceae bacterium
CGAATCGGTTCGAAGACAACGCCACAGACCACCTCGATGATTGGTGGGCGCCTAAGCTCTGGAAATTGCTTGGTTTCCTCAGGGACCATTGGCGCTCGAAGACGAGCCACGATAGGCGCACATCCGTTCAGAAGGCAACAACCAACGGGTCGGGAGCGCTGTTCCCGCCCAGGCCGACGGCAGGGACGTTTCCGTTACCACGCCGTTACCACGCCCCGCGTTCCGCGCGTCCCATTGCGTCTCCATCCGTCGCGTTCCGAAGGCTATCCGACTCGCTGTTCCGCACCAAGCGAAGCGCCGGTAACGACTGGCGTTTTCGTTTATCTTCGCGGCCTTGGCGATCGGCGCCCCCGATACGATTCGAACGTACGACCTTGGCTTTAGGAAAGCCCTGCTCTATCCAACTGAGCTACGGGGGCGGTAGCGGCCGCGGACAGTAGCAACGCGGGGTCGGATGTCGAGCCCCCATCGCCGGATCGCTGGGGAATTCGGCTCGGAGGTCAGGGCTACGACGTGGAGGCGGCGTGGTTCGCGTGCGTTGGCTACGCGAAGGGGACCGCTCGCCCTGCGCGCGTAGGTGTTCGGCGATAGGGGCGGCCCACGTGGGCGGTCCGGTATGCTGCGGGCATGGCTTCCTTCGACGTCACTCTCGATGCCACGCCCGTGGTGCTGGTCGCGCAACGGAAGGAGTTCGGGGAGTTGTTTGGGTATGAGGCGCGGAATAAGTATGAGGTGCGGACGCCGGCGGGGGAGGTGTTCGGGTTCGCCGCGGAGCAGCAGAAGGGGTTCGGCGGGATTGTGGCGCGGCAGTTTTTGGGGCACTGGCGGACGTTCGATCTTTTGATTTTCGATGCGCTTCGGAATTTGGTGCTGCGTGCGCACCATCCGTTTCGGTGGTTTTTTCAGCGGCTGGAGGTGGCCGATGCCGCGGGGCGCGCGCTCGGGGCGCTGCAGCGACGCTGGGCCTGGCTGTCGAAGCGGTTCGATGTGGAGGACGCGCAGGGGAATGTGGTTTTGGTGGTGAGTTCGCCGATCTGGAGGCCGTGGACGTTTACGTTCGAACGCAATGGCGCGGCGGTCGCGACGATTCGGAAGCGCTGGTCGGGGACGCTGAAGGAGATGTTTTTGGACGCGGACAATTTCGCGATCGAGCTGCAGCCTGGGCCGCTTTCGCCGGTGGAACGACGGTTGCTCGTCGCCGCGGCGCTGTTCGTGGATTTGATGTTTTTCGAGAAGAAGGCGAGCTGAGGCGACGCTCGGCCGGCGGGAGCCGGCGAGCGCAGGTGCGTGCAGGCGTGTGCGGGGCGTGTGCAGGCGTGCGCCGGCGAGGCGGAACGCCGAGCGGACGCTTCGCCGAGGTGTAAACAAAGTGATGACATGACGCTCTGGATGCTCGCGCGTAGGGTCGCGCGGGGCTCGAAAGGGCGAGCCTCGAAGGAGCGGTTATGAGGATTTTGCGCGCGATGTCATTGGGCTTGTTGGGATGTGGGTTCGCGTTGCTTCAGGCGGGCGACGCGGAGGCGGTCGCCACCAGGGTGTACGCGGGGATCGGGTGTGTGAAGGTGCCCGGTTCGACCGGAACGGTCGGGTCGTGGAACGGTACGGTTTTCAATAACTCGACCTCGACGCTGAATTTGATGTGCCCGCTGGTGCACGGCGGGGTGGTGAATATCACGTCCGCTCAGATCAACTTGTACGACCGCAGTACGACGGCCGGCGCCGTATGTACGATCTTCAACGAGAATATCGCCGGGACGAGCTTTCAGGATTCGGAGACGAACCAGACGACGGCGGCCGCCACCAATCCGACGAATCCCGCGCAGCTCACGTACGGGTTCATCGCGACCGGGTCGACGATGACGCACACGTACGCGCTGTGTTCGCTTCCAGGCTCGACCGCCCTCGGGGTGTCTCACCTCAACACGATCTTGATCACCGAAAGCTGAGAAAGCATCGACGCTGGGGCGCCGCCGGCTCGTTCGGCGGTGCCCGGCGTCGAGCATCCGCCGAGAGGAGAATGCGATGCAGCGTTTGAATGCCTCCGCCGAGGTGACGGCTCCGGTTCGCTCCGGGCGTCAGCCGGCGTTTCTGGTCGGCGCAGTCGTGGTGGTGCTGGGCGCAGGCTCGGCGTTCGTCGTGCACGCTCAGCGCCGCGCCGATGAGCGCACGCGCCGGGAGCTCGAGAGTGTGCGCGCCGAGCTCGCGCGGTTGGAGCGCGCCGGGCCGTCGGAACGCGCGCTTCGGATGGCGGCTCAGAGCTCGGAGCAGGTGCGGGTCGCGCTCGAACGAGTGCGCGCGCAGGATTCGGCTCGGCCCGCCGCGGAGCCCGCCGGCGAGGTGGCCGCGCCCGAGGTGGAGGAGCTCTCGCCCCAGGAACGCGAGGCTCGCGCGAAGGAGTACAACGAGAGCCGGATCGTGCTGTACGAGAGCGCTCACGCCGGTGAGGTGCGGGACCGCGCCTGGGCCGATACGGCGGCCAAGACGCTTCACGACGCGTTTCCCAGCGAAGCGTTCCCCGGGCTCGAGGTGAATACGGATTGTCGCTCGACGCTGTGCCGGATCGATTTTGCTTACGACGGGCGCGGTGGACAGGATACCGGGCAGCAGATTCTCGCGACGCATTCGCCGTGGCCGGGGCGGCGCTTCTGCCGCATGGACCACGAGAAGAAGGAAGGGAGCTGTTATCTCTCGCGCGAGGGCTCACCGCTGCCCGCGCTCGACGCGCTCGGGCCCGGCCCGACCTGAGTCAGAGCAGGATC
>DASXWF010001204.1:0-3722 GCA_036503835.1 Polyangiaceae bacterium
CAACATCTGCGCGAGCAACAACGCCTGGTCGAGCGGGGTCACGCCGGCGCATCTGGCCAAGTTCGCCGCCGAGAAACCCGTGGTCCCGGTCTTCGACCTCTCCGACCAGGCGCTCATCGGGGCGACCGCGGGAGACTACGACCTGCGGCGCGACGGCGCCGAGCTTTGGGCGGCGCTGGAGCTAAAGCGCATTCCGGGCGGCAACTGGCATGGCGAGAGCCTGATCACGAAGGAGGCGGACGGGAGCGCGGTGCTGCGCATGGTCACGCTGACGACGCTGCCCAGAGGAGCCGTGGCGGCGCTGATTGCCCAGCGGCACCCGGGACGGGTGGGGAGCTTATGAGCTGGCCCGGCTGCCCCGTGTGCAAACGGCTGCCGATCCAGGGGCACGAGGAGACCTGCCCCTGGCAAGCGATGGAGAAGCGCGTGAAGGAGCTGGAGGCCCGATGCGACACGCTGATGCGGCTGGTGCAGGGGCTCGACGAGCGCACGATCGGGAGCATGCGGTTTTGAGCCTCTTCGACAAGCTGACGTGCGCGGTCGGGCTGCACCTGCTCCGGCGCATCCGGTACGTGAACCCGGTCGACGTGCTGCCGACCGACTTCGAGTCCATCAAACGGTGGCTGGGGCCCGAGGTGCTGGAGACCTACTGCGGCAGCTGCGGCAAGGTGCTCGAGCGGGAGAACCTGGATTGACCCCCATCGACAAGCTCGTCCTCGTGGTGGAGGCGGGAGGACTGCCCTTGCCAGCTCTGCGCGGGGATGCGCGACATCCGCAAGGCGATCGCGGATTACGAGAAGGCGCGGAAGGAGAAGCCGTGAGCTTATGATGCGGTTTCGTAACAGGTTCAAGGCGGAGACGGCGAGCGTCCGGGCCTGCGAGGATTGCGGGCTGCGCATCTCGACCACGATCGGAGAGGGGCGCGAGATGCAGATTCACGAGTTCCCGCTCTGCGAGCCGTTCAAGGTCTGGATGAAGATGGTAGCCGCGTTGCCCGATGGCAAGCTGCACGAGACGGCTTTGGCGGCGGTCGATGAGGCGGCGGGCACTGGGGAGGTATTCGAGCTGCCCCCGGTGGGTAAAGCATGACCCCCTTCGACGTGCTGCGGGTGCGGGTGGAGATGTCGCTCTCGAGCTTCGAGGCGAGCCTGGAGGGGGGCCGGGGTAGCCACGACGCCTACTGCCTCTGCCACCGCTGCGTCTTCGTGCGCGGCATCCGCGCGGAGCTGGCGGCCTTCGAGAAGGCGGAGAGGAAGGCGAAGAAGTGACGAAGCGATCGAACTCGACGGTGGGCGCCATTTACTCCCGACTGAGCACGGGGCGGCAGGGGCTGGAGAAGGAGTACGCGAGGGTGGTGAAGCGCCTCGCGCAGGCAGACGGCCTCTGGCGCTACTGGAAGAGCAACGACATCAGCGAGAACGACGACTTGTGGGCGGAGTTCTCGAACGCCGTCTACGCGCACCTGGAGGGGAAGCCCGTGCCAAAGAAGTTCATCAAACCGTGATCCCCTGGTGGCTCGGGTTGCTGCTCCTGCTGGTCGGCTACGGCCTCGGGCTCTGGGTTGCGGAGGGTCAGGCGCGGGACCGGCGGAGGATGGAGAAGTGAGCGAAGACCCCATTCCGAACACGTACGAGCTTTGGAAGACCGGCTACGAGGAACTGCAGGCGCTGCGTCGGAAGCTCTGGGGCCTGGAGTCGCTCCGGAAGGAGCTGACGGAGCGGGAGCGCATGCTGATGCTCGAATGCGTGCAAGCCGCCGCCGGCAAGGCCTGGAGCGAGGGGCGGTGAAGAAGAAGCACAGGACGGCCCACCTGAGGGTCAGGGACGAGCGGGAGACGCTGGCGACGGGCGACACGACGCTGCGGTGCGACGGACGGGCCTGGTACGAGTGGGAGGTGATTCCGGTGGTCGGTAGCGGGGCGAAGGGTCTCGGATGACCCCACTGAACACCATGCCAGTGTCACCTGTTCAGCACTTTAGGATTGACAGATTCGTGGCCGGACCAGAGACTCGACACCAGGCATGCCTTACGGACGCCGAGACGCAGTCGAGGCGTGACAGTCACCTCTGGTCGTTTGAAGGGGGTGCTCCATCCCTCCGGGGGAATGTAGGCAGATGAGGGTTTTGACGCCCGCACGGCGGAAAGCGCGGATTCTCGCGCTGACGGGGGTGGTTTTGGGCTTCGGGTCGACGTCCTACGCAGTGGTTTTCGGCAGCCTTTGGCCCTTTCAGCTGCTGAACGTGGCCGTTTTCGGTCTGACGTGCGCGATCGGCGGGATCACGTGGTGGATGACGCGATGAGCCCGAGGGGTTGTTTTAAAATAAAAGCCAATGGGTACGCGGGGATGGTTCGCCCCTCGCCGAGCCGGGGGCGGGGGCCAGGGGGTACCCGGTGCCCTGAACACCTGGCACTGAACAGACGCCACTGAACGCACCGTGACGCTCCTCGAGTGTTCAGTGTCGCTCGAGCAGTGACCCGAGCTCGCACTGAACGGAGGGCGCGTGTCGCCGGTGCAGTGGCTGCGCCGCGCATGGTTATCGTTCAGTGTCAAGAGCGCAGTGGAAGAACGCGCAGCCCACCACCCCACCCCAGGTTTCGCCAGCCCGACGGGGGGAGGCGGCCTCGGATTCCTCGTATTCGCCGATTCCCTATCACTCGCACCGTCTCTGATAGCCCACGCCTATCACACTTGCATAAGCCACTGGGTTGGGCCGTTGGCCAGCGCCTGTCTCGTTTCGGCGAGCTATCTCGCGTGCTGCCGCTCGTCTCGGTTGCACTGGGTTACGGGGTAACGCATGCTGTTTGGGTGGCGCAGCTCGCGCCCCGCTAACCGGAGTTACCACCATGCGCCCCCTCACCGCTTCTGACGTCACCTTTACCGTCCGCATCGAGCAAGACGATATCCCCGTTCGCGGCAACGCGCTGGCTTCCGGCGACTCTGCCGTCGACCGCGAAGTAGAGGACGAGATTTTGGCCTGTCTCGACCGTGGCGACGTCGAAGCGTGGTGCTCTATCACGGTCGAAGCGCGCTGGCGTGGATACGTCGGGCGTGACCACCTGGGAGCGTGCAGCCACTTGCCGGGCGACGGTCGGCCGTCGCTTGCCAAGCAAGTCGAGCAGACCATCGAGTGGCATGAGATGCGCGCGCAAGCGCTGGCCGACTTGAACGAGATCCTCAGGTCCACGGCCGACGATATCGCCTCGCTCGCCTGATAGCGACCGGCGCAGCGGGGCGCTTCACGGCGCCTCGCAACGCTGGCCGCAATCTCGCGAGCCGCAGAAAAGGTTACCCAAGTGGACCCTATCGCAAACGTCGACGAGCAATACCGTATCCTGGCCTCAGCGCGGCCTGACCTCGAGCGCTTGGGCGAGCTGGTTGAAGCGCTCGACTCATGGCTGGCCAACGGCGGCTTCTGTCCAAGCACGCCGCGCGAGATGGCCGCCCTGCGCTCCGATGCAATCAAGGCAATGCAACGCGGCAGTGTCGGAGACGACCTTTCGAACGACTGATAACGACCAGCACACCGGCGCTCGCCACGGCAAGCGCCGGCATGCTGGCCACTATTGGCCACAACCAACGGAGTTACCACCGATGTCTGCAATCGCTACCACGACCGTCGTTCCCTGGACCCACATTGAAGGCTGCGACGCATGCGGCGCCGAGAGCTGCAGCTTCCGAGTCGAGGCTGACGGCACCACGGTGCGCAGCTGCGACCTGGACG
>DASXWF010001205.1:0-7791 GCA_036503835.1 Polyangiaceae bacterium
ATCCAGGGCCCAGAGCCGCGTGTCTTCCCACGCCGAAGCGCCGACGAACGCCGCCTCGCTCGTCGCGGCGACCTGAAAACCGAGGGCTCCGAGCGCAGGATCCTCGCACGTCATCAGCCAATCCCAAACGATCGTGCATGACGCCGAGTTCGTGCACGCCTCCTCGTGGTCACCGGGTGCCGTCACACAGCGCGCGGGTTCGGGCTCCCCACCCCCGCCCCCGCTCCCGCTTGCGCCCTCGTCGGCGCCCCCCGCTCCGCCGGCGCCCCCCGCCAACGCCCCGGCTTCTCCGCCGTGGGAAAGCACAGGTGGCGAACCACCTCCGCTCGAACCGGCAGCGCTCCCGCGCTCGACCTCTCTCCGGCTGATGCCGCACGCCACGAGCGAATAGCCCGCCACGCACAGGACGGAAGCCCAGGCCGATCGCATGCGAGCCGTGGCTCAGTTACTGGCTGATGCCGAGACAGTTGGCATAGGCCGTGATCTCGCTGCCGCACGCGGCCTCGAGCGCGGCCGTCTCGCATGCGCCCGCGGCGACACCGCACTCCAAGAACAGCTGGTACTCGACGACACAGCCGTAGCTCCTCTCCTCGGCGAGCCTGAGCACGCACGAATCGACGCACTCCTGGCCGGTCACCGCGCCGGGACAGATGACGTTGCGATCGCAGATGTCGATGCACCAGGCGCTGTCCGAGCCGGAAGAGCCGGACCCACCCGACGACGTGCCTCCGGGGCTCCCGAGCGACCCAGCGGTCGGCGCACCCGTGCCTCCGGAGCTCCCGCCGGAGGACGAGCGCTGCTCGCACTCCCCGTCGTCGCAGAACTCGTCGTCGTCGCAGTCGGTATCGACCTCACAGTCGTCGCTCTTCCGCTTTTTTTCGTCGCTGTCGCACGCCGAGAAGGCGAAGAGCACCAATCCGAGGCCGATCCACGGCACGCTGCGCTGGCGAAACATCCGCATCACACCTGTCCTCCACATCACGACAGGGTACCGGGAGCACCCAGGGCTGGTCAAAACCCCGACCGCGGGATCCGCATTCTCGCTCGAGGAACCACACATGCCTTGACATTCATATACCCCTATGGGTATATACAGACCCGTGGAATCGTCCTTCGCCGTCATCGCGGAACCGAACCGCCGGGCCATCCTCAGCCTGCTGGCCGCGTCGGAACAATCCGTGGGCGACCTCGAGCGCCGGCTGAGAATGCCGCAGACCTCCGTGTCCAAGCACCTGCGTGTCCTGCGTGACGCCGGCTTCGTGGAGGCGCGCGTCGAGGCGCAGCGGCGCGTGTATCGAGTTCGCCCCGAGCCACTCCAGGAGATCGACGCGTGGCTCGCTCCGTTTCGGCGCTACTGGACGGTCCACGTCGATGCGCTCGAGCGCCATCTCGATCGGATGGCGCAGGCACCCAAGAAAGGAAAGAGTCGATGAGCAACCGTGCGAAGTACATGCCCGGCCCCGCAGCGGGCGCCGACGTCCAGAAGGACGGTGACACCTGGACCCTCGTGCTCGCGCGAGAGCTCCGCCATCCGCCTGCGCTGGTGTGGGACGCGCTGACGGATCCCGCGCAGCTCGCCGAATGGGCGCCGTTCAACGCCGATCGGAACCTCGCCGCGGTGGGCCCCGTCAAGCTCGAAGCCGTCGGCTCGCCGACGCCGCAAGTCTCGGAGACGACGGTCAGGCGCGCCGAGAAGCCGAAGCTCCTCGAGTACAGCTGGGGCGGCGGCAACATCCGCTGGGAGCTCGAAGCGGTCGAAAGCGGCACGCGCCTCAAGCTCTTCCACAACATCAATCGCGGCTTCATCGCGTGGGGCGCCGCGGGCTGGCACATCTGCTTCGACGTGCTCGATCGGCTGATCGCGGGTGAGCCGATCGGACGCAAGGTCGGCCCCGAAGTCATGCAGTTGGAAGGCTGGCAGCGCCTCGCTGCCGAGTACGCCCAGCAGTTCGGCGTCAAGAACCCGAGTTGGTAGCCCGGTCCCTACGGACGTTCGAAGCACAGGAGAAACCTCATGGAATCGACTTTGGAAAAGCCGCTCCTCGCCGGCGCGAAGCTCAAGACCAACAGCGTCGTCTACTGGATCGTCACGGCGCTCTTCTGCTTGCAGATGAGCTTCACCGCGTACGCGCAACTCAGCCTGCCTCAGGTCGCGCAGGCGTTCGAACACCTCGGCTTCCCCTCCTTCTTCCGGGTGGAGCTGTCGCTCGCCAAGTTCCTCGGGGTGGTGCTGCTGCTCCTCCCCGTCCCGGCGCGGCTCAAGGAGTGGGTCTACGCCGGCTTCGCCATCGATCTCGCCTCGGCGGTCATCGCGCACCTGGCGGTGGGCGACGGCCCGCAGGCGTGGGGTTGGGCGGCGGCCACCGGCGTGCTCTGGGCGCTCTCGTACTTCTTCTGGCGCCGTCTGGAAGTCGCGCCGGGCACGCGCCCGAGCGCGGCTGTTGAAGTCGCAAGACCGCGACGCTAAGAATCGCGAGCCCGTTCCGGAGCTCTCCATGAAGAAGCCAGTCCCCGCGAATTCCGCTTCCGCCTCGATCGACCTCAGGATCATCGAGCTCGGGGACTGGCGCGGGAAGATGCTCGCCAAGATGCGCAAGCTCATCCACGCCGCGGATCCGGAGATCGTGGAGGAGTGGAAGTGGATGGGGACGCCGATCTTTTCCCACGCCGGCATCGTGTGCACGGGCGAGAGCTACAAGAGCGTCGTCAAGTTGACCTTTCACAAAGGTGCACTGTTGGACGACCCCGCGGGGCTCTTCAACTCGAGCCTCGAAGGCAACATCCGGCGCGCCATCGACATTCGCGAAGGCGAGAAGGTCAACGAGCCGGCGTTCAAGGCCCTCGTTCGTGCCGCCGTCGCGCTGAACCTGGCGGGTAAGAGCACGAAGATCACGAGCAAGAGCAAGCGCCCGAGCAAGAGCAAGCCGCGGCCCAAGGTCGCTCGCCCCGCGGCCTCGAAGAGCAAGAGCAAGCCCAAGCCGCGCCGCAAGCGCAGCTAGACCGCCGGTCATTCGCCGCTTCGGAGCGGACGCTTCGTGGCGCTCCGTCCCGCCGACTCCAACCTCCGTGTCATCAGAGCACGGACGCCCGCACGCTCGCGTGGCGAACTGTCCCCGCCCCTTGCGCGCAGACAAGCGCGCGCTCGTGTCCGGTTCGCGCGGACGGGGCCGCGACAATTGGACGCATGGCAGCGCTCGGGCGGATGCGGGAGCTTTCGCCGACACACGGAGGATCCATGAACCGACCGAGCGCGTTCTGCTTCCTGCTCTTCGCGTCCGCTACCGCCTGCGGCACGTCGTCGGAGCCGGGCGTGGAGGTGCGCGTCGTCTCGCAGCCCGTCGCGCTCGGTTCCGGCGCGCATCTGGAGAGTGCGCTCGGGCAAGAGGTCGCCCTCGACGCGATCGAGTGGACGACGGCCGAGGTCGAGCTCTTGCCGTGCGTCACGGCGTGGAACGCGGCCATGGATTGGTTGATCCCGAGCGCGCACGCGCACGGCGTGGGCACGCCCACGCGGCTCTCGGTTCCGACGGTGGAGCGAGCGTCGACGACCGACGAAGTGCTGCTCGGTACGCTGGCGCCTCCAGCGGGACGCTACTGCGGGGTACGCTATCGGCTGGCCGCCGCGGACTCCGACGCGCACGGACTCGAAGTGTCCCCCGAGATGCTCGGTCGTTCCTTCGTCGCTCGCGGGCGTTTCAGCGAGGACGGCGCCACGAGCTCGGATTTCGCCGTGGAGAGCGCGCGCTCGCGCACGGCCGAATACCCCATCGAGCTCGAGCTCTCCGAGTCGCACCGTCAGTCCACGCTGGTGATCGCGCGTCAGAGCGAGGGCTGGTTCAGCAGCGTCGATCTGACCGCGGCCTCTTCCGAGCGTGAGGCCGAGCTCCTGGAAAGCTTCCTCGGGTTCACCGAAGTTTTCGAGCGCTAGCGAGCTCCGGGTGGGAATCGCGCACCGCCTCGCACCGGCGCTCCTGGCGCTCGCGCTCTCCTGCGGCGCGCGCGGGGCCGAGGCCTGCGCGGCGTGCGGCTGCGGTGATCCCACGCTGGTCTCCGCCGGCACCGAGCAGCCGTTCGCCGGGCGCTTCCGCGTGTCGTTCGAAGGACGCTACCGCACGGATTCCGTGGGCGAGCCGGGCGTGGACGAGATCCGGATTCACGAGACGCGCGGCGATCTGGGCGTCGCGTGGGCGCCCGCCGACTGGCTCTTCGTGCTCGCCAGCCTGCCGCTCGTGCACCGCAGCATCACGGAAACGAACCTCGCCACCGAGCGTTCCTGGGGACCGGGCGATGCCGAGCTGCGCGCCAAGGCGTACGTCTACCGGGATCGCGCGCTCGCCCCGCGCTGGCTCGTCGCGTTGGTCGGCGGGCTCAAGTTTCCCACGGCGCCGTTTCACGAGGACAGCGACGGCGAGCTCCTGCCGCTCGAAGCCCAGGCCGGGACCGGCTCCTGGGACTTCCTGTTCGGCCCCTCGCTCTCGTTCTTCGAGGATTGGTTTTCCCTGTACGCCAGCGCCCAGGCGACGCTGCCGTTCGCCACCCGCGACGAGCTGAAGCCGGGACTGGCGCTGCGCTCGACGCTGGCGCTCCAGGCGCAGGTGATCCCCGCCCTCGCGGTCCGGGCGATCACGGAGACGCGGCTCGACTCCGCGGCGGAGGTCGACGGACGAGACGATCCGGATTCGGGTGGCTTCGTGCTGTTCGCCGGCGCCGACGTGCTCGTGAGCCCCGTGATGGACCTCGTGCTGTCGGCGGGCTTTCGGCTGCCGGCGCTGCAGGCGCTGAACGGCTTCCACGACGAGGGTGCGGTGTTCGTGATGGCGGCGTCCTATGACTTCTGAGCGCGAACCGGGCCGGAATGCTGCGACGAACCGCCGCCTGGCGAGGCAGGCGGCGATGAGCAATCCTTCGGCCCGCATCGTGTCGGAGCGCGTCGATCCCAGCGGCCAGACTCTGCTCGTCGTCGAGGACGACGAGCAGCTCCGCAAGCGCCTGCTCGCGGCGTTCGGCGATCGCGGGTTCTCCGCCGTCGGCGCTGCCTCGGTCGATGAGGCGCTCGTGCTGATCGAGGATGCTCCCGAGTACGCCGTCGTGGACCTCAGGATCGGCCAGGACTCGGGCATCACGGTGCTGCAAGCGTTGCTCGCCAAGGATCCGGGCACGCGCGTGGTCATGCTCACGGGGTTCGGCAGCATCGCCACCGCCGTGGAGGCGATGCAGCTCGGCGCGACGCACTACCTCACGAAACCCGCGGACGCCGACGAGATCCTCGCCGCGTTGCTCGGCGAAGGGCAACCGGGAGCCGCGGCCGCTCCGCTCGCGCCCTCCCTCGCGCGAACCGAGTGGGAGCACATCAACCGCGTCCTTTCGAGCACGGGCGGGAACATTTCCGAAGCGGCGCGCCGGCTGGGCCTGCACCGGCGCTCGCTGCAGCGCAAGCTCTCGAAGTATCCGCCGCCGCGCTGAGGCCGACACGGTGGGAGACGAACCTCCGATGCAACGGGAACGCGCCGCCGGCCCTGACCTACCCTTCGAGGTCGCCGCCTCCGCCGATGCGCTGCGGGTGAACTTCGCCTGGCTCGTGCGGTTGCGGTTCGGCGCCGTGCTCGCCCAGCTGGTGGCGATCGGCGTGGCTCGTTTCGCGCTGGACTGGGATCTGGCGCTGGCACCGCTCCTGGCCGTGATGTTCGCCGAGCTGCTGGTGAACGGCTGGGCGATCCTGCTCATGAAGAGGGGTGGCGCGATCCGCGCGACCCACGTGGCGACCGGCATCGGCCTCGACGTTTTGCTGTTCTCGTGCCTGCTCTACTTCAGCGGCGGCCCCGCGAACCCGTTCGGCTTCCTGTATCTGGTTCACATCGCCCTCGCGGCGATCGTGTTGCCTCAACGCACGAGCTTCGCGCTCGTGGGGCTCGCGCTCGCGTGCTCCCTGGCGCTCTTCTTCATCGGAACGCCCCAACCGAACCACCACGCTCACCATCACAACCACACCGAGTACGTCTGGCATCTCCGCGGCATGTGGGTCGCGTTCGGGATCGGCGCGAGCGTCATCGTGTACCTGATCCAGCGCGTGCGGCACGAGCTCGACGGCATCGCCCGCAAGCTCCGCGCCTCGAGCGAGCTCGCCAGCAGGAACGAGCAGGCCGCCGTGCTCGCCACGCTCGCGACGGGCGCGGCGCACGAGCTCGGCTCGCCGCTCGCGACCATCGCGGTCGCGACGAGCGAGATCCTCCGCTCGTTGCCGCCCGAGGCGGAGCGCGCCCGCGACGATTTGAAGTTGATCCGCGGGCAGGTTCAGCGCTGCCGCGACATCATCGATCAGCTTTCGGTGGACGCGGGCGCGGTCGGGAGCGGCGCCGTAACCACGCTTTCGGCCAGCGACGTGATCGAGCAGGCGCTCGCGGAGCTGCCGCGGGAGCGCGTCGTGCTACCGGCGAACGACACGAGCTCTCTCTCCGTCGTCGGACCGCTGCGCGCGCTCGGGCAGGCTCTGCGGAACCTCGTGAAGAACGCGCTCGACGCGACCCCCGCCGGCCACGTGAAGCTCCGCGTCGAGAATCGGAACGACGAGGTGCGCTTCGTCGTCGAGGACGAAGGAACCGGCATGGCGCCCGAGATCCTCGCGCGCGCCACCGAGCCGTTCTTCACGACCAAGTCGCGCGGTCAGGGCATGGGGCTCGGCCTGTTCCTCACGCGGAGCGTCGCCGAACAGATCGGCGGGCGGCTCGAGCTCGACTCACGGCTCGGCGTCGGAACGACGGCCGTATTGGCGATTCCGTTCGCGCCGGTCCGAGCGCCGCTCACGGCGGCATCCCGCAGCGGATCCAGGTCAGAATGAGGAGACTGTCGGCCTCCGGGAGTGGCGTGCCCTCCTCGGGCGGGGGCATCGCGCAGGTGAGCAGCGCGGCCCGGATTTCATCGCGCCACGCCGTGACGTGACCGTAGTTCGTGAGCGGCCACGGGCCGTCCGGAAGCCCCTTGTGACAGCGGATACAATGCTCGCTGAAGACCGGTTCGACGTCCGCGTAGACGGGCCAAGGGTCCGGACAGGCCGTCGGAGCCTGCACGGTGCAGGGGGGCGGCGGCTCCGGACTTCCGGCCTCGCCGCCTGATCCGGCGCTGCCGCCGGAGTGATCGGCTCCGCCTTCCCCGCCCGGCCCGGGATGACTTCCGGCGATCGCGGCGCCGCCCGTGTTCACGGGCAGAGGCTCGATCGGCGCGTTGCTATCGCCGCACCCGGCCCACAGGCGAAACACCACAATCCAGAGTGGGATGGTGACGATTCGCCGGGAGCCGCGCATCAGTTCGCAGCGTAGCGGATCGAAGCTTCGATACCAGCATGATCGACGGTCGCTTGCCTGCGTCAATCGGACGCACGCGTGATCACGAGCCTGCGTCGACCGGAAGCACGCGGCTCCGATGCGTCAACGGGACGCACTCCGATGCGTCAATTGGACGCATGGTGCGCGCCGGCTCAACAGGTAACGTGCGGCCTGCCAGGAGGATGAATGAAACACGGCGTAGTCAAGGTACTCGGCGCACTCGGAACGACGCTGATCGCGGGCAACGTGAGCGCGCACGTCTCGATCAATTCGGGGCCGGGGTTCGCGGACGCCTCGCAAGTCGTCACGTTCGGCGTCGGGCACGGCTGCGAAGGCAGCGACACGCTCCGCATCCGCGTGGAGATTCCCTCCCAGGTCGTGTCCGTTCGTGGTCTGAACAGCGATCTCGGGCCCGCCCGCGTGGAGCTCGACGACGCGGAGCTCGTCACCGCCGTGAGCTGGGAAAAGGCCG
>DASXWF010001206.1:0-1872 GCA_036503835.1 Polyangiaceae bacterium
GTAGTTCCTGCGCTCAGGCGCGCTGGCGCGGACGACCGAACCGCCCTGCGACCCCTGTCACGAGAAGAAACAGCGGGCGCCGGCCTCGCCGGTACCTCCGCGAGCGCGTGTCGACACGCGCCGATCGTGATCTGCTCCTGCCAAGACTGGCGAGGGCCTGTCAGCCGAAGTCCTTCTCGACTCGTTCCTGGTCTTCTTTGCAGCGGATGCAGAGCGTGGTTTCCGGACGCGCCTCGAGGCGCTTCACGGAAATCTTGTCGCCGCAGTCGTCGCAAACGCCGAACGTACCGTTGTCGATCTTGTCGATCGCCTTCTGGATTTTGTCCAGAAACGCCTTCTCACGCCCGCGCAGGCGGAAGGTGAACGACTGCAGGTATTCGCTCGACGCGAGGTCCATCTCGTCAGGAAGGTCGTCGGTGTCGAGCGCCATGTCCTGGTCGAGTGTCTGCTGGGCGCGGCGGATGATCTCCTCGCGCTTGGCCTCGAGCATGTCCCTGAATTTCTTGAGTTGGACTTTCGTCATGGCACGCCGTTGGCCCCGTGGCCGGCGGAAAGGGCCCAACAAGGTAAGGCGCGACTCGAAGCTCGTCAACGGGGCGTTTGCGAGATGCCCGAGTGGGGCGGAATGAGCGAGCTCGGGTCGGCGGTTCGGCCTTCTTTGTACGCCCGGACGGCGTTCACGATCGCGTCCGCCAGCTTCGACCGATAATCGGCGCTGTTCAGGCGCTCTTCACCCTGCGCCGTCGAGATGAAGGAGGTCTCGAACAGCACCGCCGGCATGATCGCGCCGGCCAGCACGTAGAAGCCCGCGCGGCGGACGCCCTGATCGGGGACGTCCGAGTAGCGCGCGCGCAGCGAGGCCATCGCCGCGCGCTGCAAGAGGCCCGCGAACTCCTCCGAATGCCCGAGGGTGCGGCGATCCATGACGCGGCTCATGGCGTTCGCGAGCTCCGCGGCGGCCGCGGCGGAGGCGGAGTTCTCGCGCGCCGCGATGCGCGCGGCGAGCGCGTCGCGCGAGTCGTCGAGCACGAAGCTCATCACGCCCTTGCCGCCACCGTCCTCGCTCGCGTTGCAGTGAATGGAGATCAGGAGGTCGGCGCCGAACGCGTTCGCGCGCGCCGTTCGCTCGTCGAGCGCCACGAAGACGTCCGAGTCGCGAGTGAGCAGCGTCGAGACGCCGAGCTCGCGGGCGAGCAGCGGCGCCGCGCGGTGTGCGATGTCGAGCGTCACGTCCTTCTCGCGCAGACCGAGCGGGCCGGTCGCGCCGGGGTCGTGCCCCCCGTGACCGGGATCGAGCACGACGCGACGGACCAGGCGCTTTCCCGCGGCCTGCGCCACGCCGGGCGGCGCGTCCTTCGAGACGTCGATCACCAGGCGAAACGGCTCCGGCAAGTAGAAGATCCGCCGGTGCGCCGACCGCGCCAGGTCGAGCACCACGCGGGTTCCGCTCTTCTGCGCTCCGAGCCGCACCCGCTCCACGAGCCCTCCCACCGCGAGACTCTTCGCGCCGTGGTAGCTCGCGCCGTCGAGGTCGATCACGATGCGGGCGGGAGAGTCGCCGCTCGCTTCGAGCGAGCTCACCTCGAAGCGGGCTGGGTTCGTGACGTGCACGACGACGCGCGCCGCATCCTTCGCACCGTAACGCTCGACGCTCGTGATCTTCAGCGGACCGGGAGCGGGGACGGCCACGCTCGGCACGACGACGGGGCCCGCACCCGGATCGTGAGCGCTCGCCGCGGCGCTCGCAGCGGCGGCGAGCGGCGCCGCTGCGAGCGAACCCGCCTCGGTAGCGGCCTCGCGCTCGATCTCCCGCAGCACGCTCGGCAGCGGCCGGAACGCGGCCAGGCCGAGCAACGCGCGCTCGGCGACGCG
>DASXWF010001207.1:0-1614 GCA_036503835.1 Polyangiaceae bacterium
CCACGTCGCGCCGGAGGTCTTCGGCGGCTACGAAGAGACCGAGCGCGGCGCCAAACTCGCCACGGCCGAGAAGGCGCTCTTCGACTTTGCGTACCTGTCGAGCGGCCGCTCACGCCTGTTCACGAGCCTGCCGGAGCTCGAGCTGCCACACGGTTTCCGGCGCAACGAGCTTTCGCGCTGGCTCGCGAAGGTCCCGTCGGAGCGGAGCCGCACGCTCACCGCGCGGAAGCTGGATGCGTTGCTCGCAACGGTCAGCGCGTCGCGCATCGAGTGACGGAGTCTTCCGCTACCCGCTGAACGCGCCGGAACGAGCGCGGCCTTCGGCCTTCAGGGGTGATCCTTCGCGCCCGCGCCGAGCAGCGTGCCGCACATCGTTTTGCACAGGATGTCGTTCGGCTTGCACTCGCAGCGGCCCGCCGCCTTGTCGGCGAGCTTCTTCTTGATTTCCTGAAGGGTGAAGCCCGCCGAGCGCTCGACGCGCTCGAGCGTCCAGCCTTTCGAGAGCTGGTAGGGCGTGAGCGGTTCGGTCGGCTTGCCGTCGGGCTCCGCGCAGCAGCGAAAGCCGAGGTAGTAGTAATAAAAGCCCTCGTCGTGCGTGTAGATTTTGGGGCGGCACTGGTTGCGCACGCCTTTGTACCAGGGGCCTCCGGTCGTCACGCTGTCGAATTTGCCTTGATAGCCCGGCTTTTTGAAGGATTCGCTCGAGACGACCTCGTCGACGTTGCCGGGCAGATCGGCGACGCCGTACTCGCTCACGCACTCGGGTTGAGCGCCGTTGCGACGCCCGCGCCAGAGACGCGCGAGCTCCTCGGGATCGCGCGCTCCGACCTTCTTCATGTCGGGTGAGTCCCACTCGAGATCGCCCAGGCACTTGTTCGCGTCGCGAACGTAGCCGTACGGGAACGGCAGCATGCGCGGGCCCTCGCACGCCATCGTCCACTCGGACTCGGTGCAGAGGCGCTTGCCGAGCGCAGCGCACTTCATCTCGGCCTGGTGGAAGCGGTTCATCACCTCGGGGCGGGCGCCCTTCTCGTTCGGCCAGGTGTACGTGTCGATGCAGTAGCGCTTTTTGGTCTTTTCCCCCTTGCAGCGCGACACCGGCTCGAACTCTTCGCACACGACCTTGCGGTTGCTCTTGTCGTACCAGCTCTTCTTGCACTGATGCTCGACCTCGCCGCAGTACTCGCCCTCGACCAGCACCATGCCGTTCGGACACGCCTCGGGACCGGTTGCGGCACGCGGCGCCGCAGACGAGGACCCCGGAGGGCGCGGCGTTGGACGCGCGCTCGCGGCGGGGGCTTTCGCGGAGGCGACGGAGCGCGTGCCGTTGCTCGGCGGCTTCGGCGGGGTCGCGCTGCTTTTCGGGCGCGCTCCCGCGCACGCCGCCGCCGCAAGGATACCGACCAGCCAGAGCCTGAGCGTTCGCACGGCGGGACGATACCCCAGATTCGGGGCACGAACCGCGGCCGGCGCACACGGTTTTGCCGCGGCCGTTCAGCGGGCGCGAGCCGTCAGACCAGGCCGAGCAAGGCGCGCGGCCGCGACGTGCGGCGAGACTCGTAGTTCGCGCACTCGGCGACCAGGCCGCGGAGCGCGAGCAGCCGGCGCAAGAAC
>DASXWF010001208.1:0-7489 GCA_036503835.1 Polyangiaceae bacterium
CCCGATCGTTTACGGCGCGTACCCCGAGCTCAGCGTGAGCGATGTCCGCCGTGGCGCCGAGCTGCGGGAGCTGCTCGGGCGAAAACTCGACGAGCCGAGCGCCCGGCACGCGCTGGAACTGGTGTAGCGTCCGCGACCGGCGATGCCCGACCTGCGCGACATTCAGGGGCTCGTGTTCTCGGGCTACCGCCAGCTGCCGGAGGCGCGCTACCACTTCTTGAAGTTCGCCGGCGGCAGGCCCGCGCCGTGGCTCAGCCTGCTCGTGCACCGGCTCACGACCAGCGAGCTCGAGGAGCGCGACGCCGGTACGCGCATGAACGTCGCGTTCACCGCGAGCGGGCTCCGGGCGCTCGGTCTCGCTCCGGAGGCGCTCGCGACGTTCCCGCGCGAATTCTTGCAAGGCATGGGGCACCCGGAACGGGCGCGCGTGCTCGGCGACACCGGGCCGAGCGCTCCCGAGCACTGGGAGTTCGGCGGTGCGGCGACCGGCTTCGACGCGCTCGTGCTTTCGTACGCGAGCTCAGCCGAGCTGCTCGAGGCGGAAACGGACCTGCTCGAGGACGATTTCGATCGCTTCGACCTCGAGCACCGCTCCGAGCGCGTCTACTGGCCCGCGGACGATCGCGGACATTTCGGCTTCGCCGACGCGCGCTCGAATCCGCGGCTGGCGGGCGCTCCGCGGCGCGCAGGGACGAGCCTGTGGCGCCGCAATCGCTTCGATCCGGTCGTGCCCCTCGGCGAGTTCGTGTTCGGCTATCGCAACGCCTACCGCCGCATCGCGGCCGGTCCGAGCGGGCCGATCCTGCGCGGGCGAGCGCGCGCGCTGCCGCCGCTCACCGACGCGGGGCGCGCGATGGATCTCGCGCGCAACGGCAGCTTCGTCGCGCTGCGCAAGCTCGTTCAGGACGTGGCCGGGTTCCGGCGCTTCACCGCCGAAGCCGGGGCGCGGCTCTGGCCGGAGAGTCCGGCGCCGGGCACGCGCCTCGCTGCGCACCTGGTCGGTCGCTGGCCGAACGGCGCTCCGCTGCGCGGCGAGGCGCGAGAGCCGGAGGTCCTGGAGCTGCAACGCTTCGGCTATCGGGGCGCGAGCGGTTGCCCCGTGGGCGCGCACGTTCGGCGCGCGAATCCGCGTGACGGTCTGGAGGCCGGCGCGCGCGAAAGTCTGGCGCACGTTCGGGCTCATCGCCTGATCCGTCGCGGCCGGCTCTTCGGGCCGCCGCTCGCTCCGGACGCGGCCGACGACGGCGCGGAACGCGGCCTCATGTTTCTCGCGATCGCGGCGAACCTCGCGCGACAATTCGAGTTCGTGCACGAGAGCTGGCTCGGCAATCCCAAGTACGCGGGCCTGTTCAACGAGCGGGATCCGATCTCGGGCGCCCGTGAGCTCGCGGAAGGGGCGGGGTCCGAGACGTTCACGATCCAGGCGGAGCCGCTGCCCGCGTCGATCGCGATCCAGCGCTTCGTGCGCGTGCGCGGGGGCGAGTACCTGTTCTTGCCGGGCCTTCGGGCGCTCGCGTACCTGGCGGAGGCGGAGGGCTAGCCGTGCCGCGCGGTCTCGGATCGGTCGCGGGGCGCGTGGCGGTCGTCACGGGCGCGGCGAGCGGGATCGGGCGCGCGACGGCGCTGCTGTTCGCCGCGCGCGGCGCTGCGCTCGCTCTGCTCGATCTCGACGGCCCGGGGCTCGAGTCGCTCGCGGCCGAGCTCCGCGCTCGCGGCACTCGGGTCGTTTTGGGGAGAGCGGACGTGGCCGACGCCGGCGCGGTGGCGGCGTTCGCCGCCTCGGTCGAGCGCGAGCTCGGCGACATCGACGTGGTGGTGAACTCGGCCGGCGTCCTGGTCTACGGAGACTTCGTCGCGACGCCCGTCGAAGACTGGGCGTTCGTTTTCGACGTGAACGTGAAGGGCACGGCGAACGTGTGCCGGGCGTTTCTGCCGTCGCTCCTCCGGCGTGGCGGCCAGATCGTCAACATCGCTTCGGCCGCTGCGTTCGCGACGCCTTCGGGTCTGTCCGCCTACGGAGCGAGCAAGCACGCGCTCGTCGGACTTACGCAAGCGCTCGGTGACGAGCTGGCGGGCCGGGTCGGCGTGTCGCTCGTGTGCCCGGGGTTCGTCGACACGCCGATCAGCGCACATGCGCGCCTGCGCGGTCACGTGGATGACGGCGTGGAGCGCGGCCGGCTCGCCGCGTTCTTGCGTTGGCGCGGACTGTCGGCCGAACGCGTCGCGCTCCGGATCGTGAGGGCCGCCGAGCGCGGAGAGCCGCTCGTGGCCGTCGGAATCGAGGCGCGCGTCCTCCACGCGCTGGCTCGCGTCGTGCCGGGCGGCGCGACGTCGATGTTCTCGGCCGTCCGGCGCGTGGCGGCGCGACTACGCGGGTGATGCGTGAGCTGCAGACAGTGTCCCACGTGATCATTTGAACAGGTCGGTGCAGCGCCCCCCCATCGTTCGGAAGAAAGCAGGAAATCCCGAAAGGATCCTGTAGTCTGGCCTCGGGTTCCTCAGACGAGTCCGAGCCTGCTCGGATGCCACGATTTCATGCAATCGGTCGCCCCGAAGTCGGAAGGTAGAAGGCGAGCAGTGAGCGCGCTGGCGCTCAAGCTCTGGGAGATGGGTGAGGCTCTCGAGACGCGTCTCGAGAAACCGAGCGACGTGCTCGACCTCCTCGTGATGGCGCTCGGAAAGGGCGAGGACACGGCGGAGCTCTGGGACAAGCTCCACGAAGCCGCCGCGCGCAACGAGCAGGTGGCGGAGCTCGCCGCCGCGTACGAAACGCTCGCCGCCGACAAGCGCGTCAAGCTGATGCAGCCGGATCACCAGGCGCACCTGCACCTGCGCGCCGCCTGGTTCTTGGCCGAGGTCCTGCGCGAGCGGACGGGCGCCGTGCTCTCCGCCGAGCGCGCCGTGGCGGCGGTGCCCGGGCACCCCGAGGCCTTCGCGCTGCTCGAGGACCTGCTGAAGGGCCCCGAAGGAGCGCCGCGGCTCGCCCGCCATTACTACGAGGCCAGCACGCGCGGCGGCGTCTCCGACAGCCGCCTGCCGCTCCTGCGCCGCGCCGCCGAGCTGCTCGCCGGAGACGAGGCGTCCGGGGATCTCGCGGTCGAAATCGAGCTCCAGATCTTCGGGCTCGATCCTTCGGACTCGCGCGTGCGCGACGACCTGATGCAGCGGCTGATCGCGCGCGGGCGCCACCAGCAAGTGGTCGAGATCCTGGAGGCTTCGCTCAAGCGCGAGCCGCCCCCGGGTCCGGAAGAGTCGCAGCTCCTGCGCGAGCAGGCGATGGACATCAGCCTGGGCGTCCTGCGCGATCCGCAGCGCGCCCTCGCTCACGTCGAGGGACTGCTCGTGCTCGAGCCTTCGCACGTGCACGCGCGCAAGCTCGCAGAGGAGCTCGTCGAGCACCGCCAGCTCGGGTTGCGGGCGGCCGCAGCGCTCTCGACCGCCTACGAGCGCACGGGGGAAATCGAGCGCGCGGTCGAGATGCTGAATTTCGAGCTCAAGCAGGTGCGCGGCCCGCGCCGCGTCGAAGTCCAGCGAAAGCTCGGGATCTTGCGGCAGGACGTGCTCGCCGATCCCGCGGGCGCGCTCGAGCTCCTGGGCCCGGTCGTGGCGGGCGATCCCGGGGACGACGACATCCGCCGCCGTTTCGTGACGCTGAGCTTCGAGCTCGACCAATCCGCGCAGGCAGCGCGCCTGCTGTCGCGCGCGCTCCAGACGAGCCGCGACCCCGCGGTGCGCACGCGCGTGGCGACGGACGTCGGCGAGGTCTACCTGCGAACGGGCGATCCGAAGCGCGCCCAGGGAGCGTTCCAGCAGGCGATCGAGCTCGGGGCCGACGATGGAGCCACGCTGCGCGCCGCGCAGCAGCTCGCCGAGCTCTACGACGAGGCGCGCGAGCCGGCGCAGCTCGCCGCCGCGCTCGAAATCGTCACGAAGCTCGAGCCGGCCCGCGAGGCGAAGCAGGCGTCGGCGCGCCGGCTGGCGCGTCTCGTCGAGCAGCAGCCGGGCGAAGCGGCGCGCGCGGCCACGGCGTGGCGTGCCCTCGTCGGCTCCCCCTGGAACGCCGAGGCGCTCGACCGCCTGCAGAAGATCTACGAGGAGAGCGGGGACGAGGAGGGGCTCGCCGACGTGCTCCACCTGCGCGCCGAGTCCGCGAAGGATCCCGCCGAGGCCCGCGAGCTCCTGTTCCGCGCCGCCGAGATGCGCTCGCGCCGGCCCCGCGATCGCGCCGGGGCCATCGACGCCTGGCGCGCGCTCGCCGAGCGCTACGGCGAGTCCGCGGAGATCGACGATCGCGTGCTGCCGCTGCTCGAAGCGGAGGGGCGCTTCCCGGAGGTCGCGGCGGCGCTCGAACGGCGCGCGCAGGCGGTGCCGGAGGGCGAGCGCATCCCGCTGCTCGTGAAGATCGGGCAGCTCCGGCTCTCGCACCTCGGCGATCCTCGCGGCGCGCTGGCCGCGTTTTCGGAGGTGTTGAAGGTCCAGCCGGACGAGCCGACCAGCCGCGCTGCCCTCGAATGGCTGCTCGGAACCGGGGAAGTACGGCTCGCCGCGGCCGACGTGCTCGAGCCGCTCTATCGAGCGGAAGGGGCTCACGCCGGGATCGTGCGGGTGCTCGAGGCGCGCGCGGAGGTCGGCGCCGGTCCCGAGATCTTCGAGGCGCTCGGCGAGGCGCTCGCGATTGCGGAGTCGAAGCTCGAGAGCCCGGACAAGGCGCTCGAGCTGGCCGGCTGGGGCCTCGAGCAGGCCGTCGCGCTCGGCGGCGACGTCCCCGGCTGGCTCGCGCACGTGGAGCGCATCGGCGCGGGCGGGGCGAGCCAGTGGCGCGCGGTGTTTCTGGCCGACGCGCTCGCGCAGCGCAACGTCGACACGCCGGAGCTCTTCGAGCTCGCGTGTGCCGCGGGCGCGGCCCTGGCGCAGGCGGGCGATCTGCCGCGCGCCATCGAGACCTACCGGCGCGCGCTCGTGTTCGCGCCGAGCTCGCGCGAGCTCGTGAGCAAGGTGGACGAGCTGCTCGCTCAGCAAGGCGCGCCGGAGCAGCGGCTCGGGCTCTACGTTTCGGCGCTCGGCGAGGAGACCGAGCCCGCCCGCCGCCGCGAGCTCCTGCACGCGATCGCGACCCTGCAGGGTCGCGAGCTCGGTGACCAGGAAGCCGCCATCGCGACCTGGAGAACCGCGATCACCGCGGATCCGAAGGACACCTCGGCGCACGACGCGCTCGTGGCGCTCCTCAGCGACCGCGCGGACTGGAACGGTCTCTACGAGGAGCTCGGGCGCGCTCTGCCCGACGCGGAGGGCGAGCGCCGCAGCGTGATGCTGCTGCGGCTCGGCGAGGTGGCTGCCTTGCGCGGAGACTCGAACCGAGCGCTCGAGCACTACCGCGAGCTCATGAAGGAGGCCGATCTCTCGGCCGACGTGCTCGACGTGGTCGAGCACCTGGCGCGCGAGTGCGGCGACGGCGCGACGGCGCGCGCGGTCCTCGAGCGCCGCCTGGCGCACACCGCGGAACCTGCGGCGCGCGGCGCCTTGCTCGAGCGGCTCGGCAACGTGCTCGCGTGGTTGCTCGACGATCGCGCCAGCGCGGCGCGCGTCTGGCTCGAGGGCGCGCGGCTCTGCGAGGCGCCCGGCGGCGACCGGGAACGGGCGCGCCAGCTGTACGAGCGCGTGCTCGACGCCGACCCGAGCTCGCGCGAGGCGGCGGAGCGCCTCGCCGAGCTGCTCGCCGAGGCGGGCGACTGGGAGCGCCTCGAAGAGGTCTTCAGCGTTCTGGTGGGCCTCGCGGGCGAGCGCGACGTCATCATGCTGCTCGTCGGGCTCGAGGAGCGGGCCATCGCCGGCCAGCGCTTCGACGCGTACACGCGCCTGCTCGACGCGGGGATCGCGCGAGTCGGGGCCAGCCGTGCGCGCCACCTGCTGCTCGCCAAGGCACGCGCCCTCGGCGCCTCGGAAGGCCGCGAGGACGAGGCGGTCGCCCTCTACCGCTCGCTGCTCGAGCGGGCAGGGGACGACGCGCTCACTGACGCGGAGGCGTTTTCGCACTTCTTGCACAGCGCGCCGCTCACGCCCGCGCGCGCCACCGACATCCGCTGGCTCTTCGAGTGGCGGCTCGCGCGCACGGCGAGTCCGATCGACGTGCTCGGCGAGTGGGCCGTCGTCGAGGAGACCCGGCTCGGCAATCGCCAGGCCGCGGCCGACCTCTACACGCGGCTCGTCGAGGTCGATCCCGAGCGCATCGACGCCTGGAGCGAGATCGCGCGGCTCGAGCTCGCGCTCGGGCGCATGGATCGCGCCTCGGTCGCGCTCGAAGCGCTGAAAGCCCGCACGCACGGCGAGGCCAGCCACGCCGCCGCCGTGAAGCTCGCCGCGATCCTGGTCACGTCGCTCGGCCGTCCCGCGGAGGCGCTCGAAGCGGTCGCGCCCGTGCTCGAGGCGAACCCCGGCGACCTCGAGGCGCTCCGCATCGTGCATCGCGCGTTCGAGGTGCCCGAGTGCCGCCCGCGCGCTGCGGCGCTGCTCGAGCGCATCGCGCAGGCCTCCGACGGCCGCACCCAGCGCGCCGAGGTGATCGAGGCGCTGCTCGCGGTCTCCGCCGAGGCGCCGGAGCTCGCGAAGGCGCGCACGCGCTGGCTCACGCAGCTCTTGCAAACGCGTCGAGACAACCCCGCCGAGGCGCAGGCGCTGGCGCTCCAGGGCGCCGAGGCTGCGCCCGAAGAGACCGAGCTCTGGGACATCGCTCACGAGACCGCCAGGAAATTGGGCGATCCCGCACCGATCGCCGAAGCCTACGAGCGCGCGCTCGAGCGCTCTCTGCCGCCGGACGTCGCCGACGCGATGGGCCTGCGCATGGTCGAGTTCCTGGAGGAGTGGTTCGACGATCCCGATCGCGTGATGCGCGTGCTCGAGCGCGTGCTCGCGCTGTCGCCGGCCGCCGAGTGGGCCTTCGATCGCCTGAAGCTCACGTTCAACTCCGCGGGGCGCTGGCCCGAGCTCTTCCAGCTCTACGATCGACGGCTCACCGCGGGCCTCGCTCCGGGCGAGGAAGCGGCGCTCCTGCGTGAGGCGTCCATGGCCGCGAAGGACTTCGCGGGCGACGCCGAGCGCGCCATGGGCTACCTCGAGCGGCTGAACCGGCTCGCGCCGGGGGACGGCCGCGTGGAGTCGACGCTCGAGCGCCTCTACGAGCGGCACGGCCGCACGCGGCCGCTCATCGACCTCTTGACGGCGCGCCTCGCCTCGATCGCGGCGGCGGAGCGGGGGGAGCTCAGCGCGCGCATCGCGGCGCTCTGGCTCGATCTCGGCGAAACGCCGCCGGCGTTCCAGCTCGCGGCGGGCCTGCTCGAGGCGGGCAGCAACGAGCTGGCGGCGGTCGCTCTGCTCGAGCGCATCCTGTCGCTGCCGGCGTCGCGCGAGCAGCTCGCGGGCGAGGACGGCCCGTCGGTGCTCGAGAGCAGCGCGCGGCTGCTCGAGAAGCGCTACCGCGCGCAGAAGAACACGG
>DASXWF010001209.1:0-1528 GCA_036503835.1 Polyangiaceae bacterium
CCGCGCGTGGGGAACGGCTCGCGCTCGCGCCCGAAGATGCGCGAGTTGGGCGGCACCGACTCCACCAGCCAGACGTTGCCGCCGATGATCGAGCCCGCGCCGATCACCGTCTCTCCGCCCAGGATCTTGGCGCCGGAGTAGATGGTGACGTTGTTGCCGATCGTCGGGTGGCGCTTGTGCCGGTTCTGCGCGTAGCCGCTCTGTGCCTTGCGCGCGATGCTGAGCGCGCCGAGCGTCACGCCCTGGTACATCTTCACGTCGTTGCCGATCTCGGCGGTCTCGCCGATCACGACGCCGGTGCCGTGATCGATGAAAAAGCTCTTGCCGATGCGCGCACCGGGGTGGATGTCGATGCCGGTGCTCTCGTGCGACAGCTCCGCGATGATCCGCGGGATGAGCGGGACGCCCTCGACGTGGAGCTCGTGCGCGATGCGGTGCTGCGTGATGGCGCGAAAGCCCGGATAGCAAAACAGCGTCTCGTCGACGAAGCGCGCCGCCGGATCGCCCTCGTAGGCGGCCGTGGCGTCGGCCTCGAGCAACGCGCGCACCCGGGGCAACGAGCCGATCACGGCCTCCGCCACCTGATCCGCGCGCGCGTCGCAGACGCGGCAATGCCCGTCCGTTCCCCGATCCCCGTGTTCACAGGCGAACTCCAGGCCCGACCGCACCTGCGCGGTGAGCTCCGCCTGGGCTCGATCGAGCCGCGTACCGATGAAATGCCGGAGCGCCGCCGCGCGCAGGTCGGGGATCCCGAAATGCCAGGGAAACAGCACCGCGCGCAGATCGTCCACGACGCCCTCGATCATGCCGCGCGAGGGCAGAGGCTGCCGGCGCCGCTGCCCTCGCTGGTGCTCGAACACCCGTTCGTTCGCGCTGCAGAGTGCTTCCACGACGCTTCCGAAGCGTGCGTCGGACTCCGCCTCCTCTCGCTCGCGCGCGGCGCTCGGGCGGGGGCGCAAGACGACGGAGAAACCAGGCTCGGAGCGTTCCTCGGACATCCGCGCGCCCCGCTTCACGGCTCCCGCAGGGCGTACGTCATCACGAGGTACATCAAGGTCTCGCCCGGCCCCGGATTCTTGTATTCGTGAGGAACATCCGCGACGAACTGCACCGCGTCACCCTGTCTGACCAGGATGGTCTGGGCCGCGACGACCAGCTCCAGGAGGCCGGTCACGACAATCAGATTTTCGGTCGTTCCCGGTGGGTGCGGATCGGCCCGTTCCATTCCACCCGGCTTGAGCCGCAGCTCGTAGAACTCGACCTTGCGCGGCTCGTCGAACGGAAACAACGCGCGCGAGGAGAAGCTGCCGTCCTGCGAGGACAGCACCTTGGCGCGTCCTTTCTCCAGCAACACCGCCTCGCCCGCGCGCTCACGGCGGCTGATCAGCGCCGAAAAGGAGACGTCGAGCGTGCGCGCGATCTTCCAGAGTACGTTGATCGTCGGCGTGCTCTGGCCGAGCTCGATCTGGCCGAGCATGGCGCGGCTCACGCTCGACGCCCGGGCGAGGCGCTCGAGCGACAGGCCCCG
>DASXWF010001210.1:0-1966 GCA_036503835.1 Polyangiaceae bacterium
GGGCTTTCGCAACATCGCCGGCTTCCTGATCGGGCTCGTCAGCCTCGGCCTCGCGCTGCTCTCCTTCACGGGCGTGCGGCAGATCGGCGCGAGCATGCTGGCCTCGGCCGGCGTCGCAGGCGTCGTGCTCGGCTTCGCGGCTCAGCGCAGCATCGCGGCCGTCTTCTCGGGCCTGGTGCTGGCGATCGCGCAGCCGATCCGCATCGAAGACACGGTGGTGGTCGAGGGCGAATCCGGCGTGATCGAGGAAGTCACGCTGACCTACGTGGTCGTGCGGCTCTCCGACTTTCGCCGCATCGTGCTGCCCGTCAACTACTTCCTCGAGAAGCCGTTCGAGAACTGGTCGCGTGGATCGCCGGATCTGATGGGACGCGTCACGCTGTTCCTCGACTACGCGGCGCCGGTCGAGGCGATCCGCGAGGAGCTCCGGCGCGTTCTCGAGACCTCCCCGCACTGGGACAAGCGGAGCTGGGCGCTCCACGTGACGGACGCCACGGACAAGGCGATCGTGCTCCGGGCGCAGATGAGCGCCGCGGACAGCACTTCCGCGTTCGAGCTGCGCTGCGAAGTCCGCGAGAAGCTCGTCGCGATCATCAAGGAAAAGTACGAGTACGCGCTCCCGACGGCGCGCAACACGAACGCTCAGGCTCAGGCCGCGAGCCTGGAGCGCAGCGCGCCCGCCAAGGCGCCCATCGACGGGTAACGCCCGCCGCGGTCCTTCTGCAAGCAGGTCCACAGAATCCGTTCGACGTCCGCGGGCATACCCTCCCGCAAGTGCGTCCGGATCGGCGTCGGCGGATGCGCCCTCCCGGTACCACACGGCTATCGAGCGTCGATGCACGGAGGTCCCGCCAGAGCAGGCGATTTCCGTTCCCTTTCGCAGCCAATCGCGTATTACCGTGCGCCTGAATCCCGCGCAGGAAGGCGAATTTGTCGTTTTCGAGAAGATTGCCTCGCTCCGTTCTCGCGGCCGCCGGCGCGTCGCTCGTGGTGTCACTGGCGCACACCGCCGCGGCCGCCGATTCTCGGTTCGAGATCGGAGGGTACGGGGCGTACACGACCGCCGGTAGCGCGGAGGCGGAATCGGAGCTGCTCACGAGCACCGCCCACATCAACGACGGCCCGAGCTACGGCGCCTTCCTCGACGTGCTGGTGCGGCGCGGGGCCTTCGCCGAGCTTTCGTATTCGCGCCAGGACACGCAGCTCGAGGTTCGGATTTCGGACGGCACTCGCGCCAGCTACGACCTCTTGATTCAGCACGTCCACGTCGGTGGTCTGCTCGAGTTTCGCTCCCCGTCGGCGGAGTGGTTTCGGCCGGTTTTCGGGGGCACCATCGGAGCCAGCATCTATGGCGCCGACGACGACGGCCGCTCCTACGAAGAGTGGCGGCTCTCGCTCATCTTCGAAGGCGGAGCCAAGTTCCAGCTCGGCAGCCGTCTCGGCCTGCGCTTCCGCGCCCGCCTGCTCACGACCTTTCTGGCCGACGACAGCGCGGTGTTCTGTGCCACGGGCGCCGGGTGTGCGTTCGCCTACTCGGGCGTGCCCGTGTTTCAGGGAGAGTTCGGCGCCGGCGCCTACCTCGCCTTCTGAAGATCGTTTCTTCGAATCCAACGGAGCTCATCGAATGTCACTGAAACAAGCCACGCTCGCCGCCGCCGTTCTCCTGCTCACCTCCTGCGCCGAGCCCGGCGCCGATTCCAAGACCGCGGCCGACGCGCGCTCGGCGACCTTCGTCTACGCTCCCACCCTCGGAAAGCCCTCGCACGAGACGATGCGCCGCTCCGAGGAGGTCTCGATTCCCGGCTCGCCGATGCGCGACGCCGAGCAGTGGACCATGGATTGGGACGTGGTCACCCAGCAGGAAGCGAACCTGTTCAAGCGCTCCTTGAAGCTCGTCGGGCTGAAAATCAACGGCGCCGACGCGCTCCGGGGCGACGAAATCAAGTCGAACTCGGTGGTGATCGAC
>DASXWF010001211.1:0-6166 GCA_036503835.1 Polyangiaceae bacterium
CACGCTCAGCAACGTGGTCCTGAGCGAAGTGACGATCGACGACAACGACGTGTCGACGCCCGTCGAAGGCGGTGAGTGCCTCACCATTCCCAGCTTTTCGTTCGATCTCGCCAATTGGACGTGCCCCGAATCCTGGTACCAGGACGGCGCTTGCGACTGCGGCTGTGGTTCCGTCGACCTCGACTGCGCCGACGCCACCTCCGCTTCCTGCGATTTCTGCCAGGAGTGCGGCCCATCCTGCGACGACGTCGATCCCGACGACAACTCGCAGTGCCTCCCCTGAGCGAAGCTCGTCCGAAGCCGCGGCGGGTGGGCGAGCTACTCACCCGCCCGCAGGAGCCCGTGCTCCTCGAGCTTGTAGTACAGGCTGCGGCGGCTGATCCCGAGTAGCCGCGCCGCGACGTTCTTGTTGCCGGCGGCGCTCTTCAGGGCGCGCTCGAGCGCGCGCCGTTCGGCCTTCTTCAGCGCGACCTCGAGCTCGAGCGCGCTCTGATCGAGATCGAGCTTCGGCGCGAGCCCCGCCGCCTCCGCGAAGCCGAGCGCGCCCCCCGCCCGGCCGAACTCCCGCTGCGCGTCCGCGACCGAGATGCGCGGCCCGCTCGCCATCACCACCAGCCGCTCGATGAAATTCTCGAGCTGCCGCACGTTCCCGGGCCAATCCTTCTCGCGCAGGAGCGCGAGCACGTCCACGTCGAGCGCGACCTTCTTCCGCCCGTTCGCCGCCGCCACCCGCTCGCAGAAGTGCAGCGCCAGAAGCTCGATGTCGTCGCGGCGCGCGCGCAGCGGCGGCGCCGTGATGGTCACGACGTTCAGCCGGTAAAACAGATCCTCGCGGAACTTCCCCTCGCGCACCAGGCTCTCGAGGTCGCGGTGCGTCGCCGTCACGAAGCGCACGTCCGCGGCGAGCGTCTCCGTCCCGCCGAGCCGCTCGTACTGCCGATCCTGCAGCACGCGCAGAAGCTTCACCTGCGTCGCGGGCGTGATGTCGCCGATCTCGTTGAGGAACAGCGTCCCGCCTTCCGCGAGCTCCACGCGCCCGGGCTTCCTCGCGGTCGCGCCCGTGAAGGCGCCGCGCTCGTAGCCGAAGAGCTCGCTCTCGAGCAGCTGATCGGGCAGCGCCGCGCAGTGCACCTTCAAGAACGGGCCGCTCCGGCGCGGCGAAAGCTCGTGCACGCGCCGCGCGACGAGCTCCTTTCCGGTGCCGCTCTCGCCGCGGATCAGCACCGTGGCCACGCCGTTCGCCGCGCGCCGGAGCGTGCGCTCGAGCTCCTGCATCGGCGGCGAGCTCCCGACGAGCTCGGTGGTGGGCGCGAACACGAGCGAGCGCGGCGGCTCCTCCGCCTCGATTTTCACGCTCTGGAGCGCCTTGCGCAGCACGTACAGCACCTCCTCGCGCTCGACCGGCTTGCGCAAGAAATCCGCTGCTCCTGCGCGCACCGCCGCGACGCCCTCCGCCGCACCGTCCGCGTTCACGACCACCACGACCGGCAAGTCGACCCCGCGATCCAGGAGCGCCCGCGGCAACGCCGGCCCGGGAACGCCGGCGAGCACCGCGTCCGCGATCAACACGTCGTACGATCCGCGCTCGATCTCCGAGAGCGCCTCGTCCCCCGTCTCCACGCGCTTCCCCGCGAAACCCGCCGCGAACAGGATCCCGCCGAGCACCTCCGCCGTGGCATCGTCGCTCGATGCGATGAGAAAACTCGCGCGTGATTCCGCCGCTCGCGCCGAAAAAGACATGGCTGAAGCCCGCCTTCCTTCCTAGCACGGTGCCGCCCGCGATTCGCCGGGGCGCCGCGGGCCAGAGCTCGTCGGAGGGGCGCGGACATGCTACGATGGCAGGCTCATGGTCCGCGGTTTTCGCAGGCTCGGGATGGTGGCCGGCCTTGGGCTAGCCGGCTGCACTGCGGCCGGCCCCGAACCCGCCACCGAAGGCGAGCTCTCCACCCTCCGTGCTCCCATCATCGGGGGCGATCCCGACACCACCAGCGACTACGTGGTCGGCATCGTCGTCGGCCAGCAATCGCTCTGTAGCGGCAGCCTGCTCGCGCCGAACCTCGTCCTCACCGCCCGTCATTGCGTGGCGGACAGCGGCGGCGAAGTCATCACCTGCGGCAGCAGCAACTTCGGCCCCAACTACCCCACGCGCGATTTCATCGTCTCGACCGACAACGATCTGACGACCAGCGACGCCGGCCCGCTCTTCGACGTGGTCGAAGTCCGCACCCCCACCCCCGCACCCGTCTGCGGCAACGACATCGCCCTGCTGATCCTCGGAGAGAACATCCCGAGCTCGACGGCGATGCCCATCGAGCCGCGCATCGAGGACCGCGCCGAGGCCGCGGAGTCCTTCGACGCGATCGGCTACGGCATTCAGGACCCGAACGACGACACCGGCCAGACCGCCGGCGTGCGCATGCGCGCCGACAACAACCTCATCTACTGCGTCGGCGCGAGCGAATGCCAGGGCACGGCCCGGGACTCGGAGTGGGTCGCCGAAGCGCCGATCTGCTCGGGCGATTCCGGCGGCCCCGCGCTCGACTCGCAGGGCCGCGTGATCGGCGTGGCCTCGCGCTCGAACGCCGACTGTTCCGCCGCGCTCTACAGCGCCGTCGACTCGTGGAAGGACTTGATCATCGACGCCGCGCTCGACGCGGCCGATCGCGGCGGCTACCCGCCTCCCACCTGGGCCGGCGGCGACGCTGGAACCGGCGGCACCTCGTCGGGCGGCAGCGGCGGCGGCGGCAGCAGCGGCAAGGCCGGCGCGGGAGCGGGCGGCTCCGCGGGCAAGGGCGGCAGCAGCGGCGCCGGAAGCGGCGGCAAGGCCGGTGGCGGCACGGGTGGCAACACCACCGGCGGCACCAGCAACGCCGGCAGCGGCACGAGCGGGAACACCACCGGCGGCTTCACGAGCGCCGGCACGTCCAGCGCCGGAAGCGGCGGCAGCGGGACCGCGGGCACGAGCACCGGCAAGGCCGGCACGAGCGGCAACCCGCTCGGAGAAGAGTGCAGCGGCGCGTGTTCGAACGGCTACCTCTGCTACGCGGACGACGACGAGCCGCCGGGCATCTGCGTTCCGCCGTGCAGCGTCGACCGCGACTGCCCGCGCGAATACGAATGCTCCCAGCAGCTCGGCGTCTGCGTCCCGGAAGAAGAGGAGCGCACCCCGAAGGATGAAAGCGGCTGCGGCTGCCGCACGGCGCCCATGACCGCGGGCCTCGATCAGGCCTGGGGCATCCTGTCTCTCGCGGGCTTTTTCGCCGTCGGACTCCGCCGTCGCCGCCGCTCGCCCCGCTGAACCGGACGCCCGGTCGAGGCTCTCGGCGCAGCCTGCGGTAGACTGCGCCCCCAGTGACCCTCGCGCGCCTGAACCTGGCCCTCCTCACCTGCGTCCTTCTCGCGCTTTCGGGTTGTGACGACGACGACTGCCGTCCGGGCGAACCGTGCGTCTGCACGGACATGGACGAATGCTACATCCAGTGCGACGAGCCGGGCTGCGTCCAGGAGTGTCACAACGCGGTTCACTGCGGCGGGGTGTGCGAGGAGAGCTGCACGTTCGAATGCCATGACATGAACGAGTGCAGCACCTCCTGCGGCGACAACTGCATCGCCAACTGCCACCAAGTCGTCTCCTGCGAAGCCATCACGGGCGCCAACTCCAACTACACCTGTTCCGACGCCGATCGTTGCGGCGTCGAAGTCGGCAACGGCACCGAAGTCCTCTGCTCCAACCTCTCCTCCTGCGTCGTCCGCTGCCACGGCGCCTGCACCGTCGAGTGCGACGAGGTCGGCCGTCCCTGCGAAGTCTACTGTGGCAGCGCCACCGAACCGCGCACCTGCGCCAGCGGCACCAGCTGCGGCTGCAACTGACCTCACCGCACCCATGATCCCGACCGCCTCCCACACCGGTGCCTCTTCCACCCGCGCGCTCCTCACGCGCGCCGCCCTCGCCGCCGCGGCCCTCACCTCCGCGCTCCTCGTCGCGGACCCCGCCAGCGCGCAGTCCACCATTCGTTCCTACCGCGATCGTCCGAGCTACGGCGCCGAAGTCGAGCCCCACCTCGTCCTCGGCTGGATCGAACCGCCGGGCATCGGCACCGGCCAGGGCTTCGGCCTCGGGGCGCGCGGCACCTTCGAAATCGTCGGCGAAGGCTTCATCAAAACCATCAACGACTCCGTCGGCATCGGCGTCGGCCTCGACTGGATCCACTACGAGGGCGACGAGCTCACCACCTCCGGCGAATGCACCCAGCGCGTCCCCGGCCAAAACGGCGGCACCGTCTGCGTGGAAGTCGACGGTGGCGGCTACGACAGCGACACCGACTACCTCTGGATCCCCGTCGTCATGCAATGGAACTTCTGGCTCCATCGGCGCTGGTCCGTCTTCGGCGAACCCGGCGTGGCCATCCGCCTCGACGACATGGACACCCTCAAGTTCAGCCCCTTCGTCTTCTGGGCCGGCGGCCGCTTCCACATCTCGAACGACATGGCCCTGACGCTGCGCGCGGGCATCCCCTTCGTCATCACGCCGTACGTGTCGATCGGGCTTTCGATCCTGCTCTGACCCCACCCGGCGCCCACGTTCGGCGCGCGGTCAGCGGATGATGTACTTCCGCCAGTGCGCCGTGATGCCCATGTCGAAGGCCTGGTAACCGACGACGATGAAACCGGCGGTGAACGTATCCACGCTGTTCGGGCCATAAACACTCGCCCAAAGCTGTGTGTACGGAGCGACCTTCGGCGTGAAATAGTGGACGTACGGCTGAGGCTGATCCGGTCCGTAGAAGCTGACCCAGTCAACGCCGCCCTCCTTCGGCGAGTTGTTCCAAGCGTAGGACCGATCGTAGTAACGAAAGTGATCGACGCTGGAACCCCAATGGGTATAGGCGACGCCTTCGTAGCCGTACTTACAGACCAACGGCACGTATTGATAATCTCCCTCCTTGAAGGTCTTGCAGACGGCTTGATTGAAGCTACTTGCGCTTTTGGAGACGAGGGGCTCCGGCTCGGCGACTCGCTCCGCCGCCGCTTCGAGCGCGCCCTCCCTCATCAGCTCGGCGCGTTCGTTGGCCTCCATCAACGCACCAGGCACCTCGATCGCGTCTGGTCTAAGCGCGTGATAGGCATCGACCAGCGAGGACCCCGGCACGTCAGGGAGCGGCCGCTCGATCGGTCCGCTGAACACGACACCCAATCGATTCTCCGCGAGTTCGAGCACCATCAAGCGAACCCCGTCGTCGTTGACGTCCTCGAACAACACGCGCGACTCGACGGAAACCTCCGGCGGGGCGCCTTCCGGATTCGCCCCGCACGCCACGCCGAAGATCCCCAGTAAGCCACAAGGAATGCCGAACCGCGCCCGGCTGCTCCACCGCCCATTCGCCACACATCGATTGAAGGCCATCATCACTCCCAGGTTGAGGGGACCCGCTTGCACACTGCGCGCCAACGACTCACGCCCTCTCCACCACGAGGATTTCGGCATACCGGGAGCGACCTGAGCTCCGGAGCACTCAGGACCGGGGTGTCGACCGCTCACCGGCTCCCTCCCGCTCGTTCGATCGCGGCGTCCCGGTCAGTTCGCCTTCTTCTCGAAATACATCAAATCCACGAACAGCGCGGCCGCGAGCAGCAAACGCCGTTCGCCCGGCGACAGCGGCCCCGGCTGAAACTCGATCGCGAAATTATCCGCGTCGAGAAACATCTCCTTCAGCGTCCCTGACCAGCGCTTCCGGATCGTCGCGACCGCGACCCCATTCCGTTCGAACGTAAACGTCCACGGCTTCCAGATCGGCGAACTCACCACCAAAACCACATTGCCGGCCTGATCCTCCACATCGAACCGCTTCGAAAACCAGGCCCAGCGCCGCTGCAGCGCTCCGAGCGCGCGCCCGGCGGCATCGGCGACCTCCAGCCGCTGAAAAAACCATCGAAACGGATGATGCGCGCGCAGCACCAAATTGCGGAGCGCATCGAAAATCAAAAGATCGAACGTTCGCCAGTGCCCCAAAAACTGCCGGGCGACAATCCCAGCCAGCCCCTTCTGCTGCTCCGCGGCGAACCCGAACACCTCCCCCTCCGGCGTCCGCACCTCGTACTTATTCCGCGCCTCATACCCCAAAAGCTCCCCGAGCTCCTTGCGTTGGGCGACCAGCACGACCGGGGT
>DASXWF010001212.1:0-2009 GCA_036503835.1 Polyangiaceae bacterium
CCAATCGACGCGCCTGCTGCCGATGTGCTCCGCGAGCTCGGCCGGCGTCTCCAGGTGCGTCTTGAAGGCCTGAAGTCTGGCGAGATCATGCCCGGAACGGGTCTACGTTCTCGTGCGTTCGCGATCCGCTGCCCACTGTGCGGAGCTGCACCAGGCCTCGCATGCTTCGGGCTTCACAACGGCCTGCACAAGCAGCGCAAGAGCGCCGCGAAAGGAACGAGCGATGCCGAAAAGTGAACTGCCGAACAGGGCGGACGACATCAAGAGGTCCGAAGCGGTAGCGGCGAGCTCGCCACTCGCGGCGCTGCTCGCGCTGGGGCTGCTACCCGACGACGCAACCGCCCTCGCCCGCATCCTCCCCGACGCCATCGCGGCGCTTCGGTTCGTGGAGGAGCATTGGGAGACGCTCGAAGCGGTGCTCGCCGATGCCACCTCGCACCGTGAAGACTACTTCAAGTGCGAGCGTGAGGCCCTCGAAGCCCTCCGCCGCCTGACCGCCGAGCGAGGGGAATCGTTGCCATGATGACGCCAGATCGTGAAATCGAGATCATCCGCTCGGCCTGCGCTGCTCTCGATGACTTGCCGGACGAGCGTGCGCGCCTTCGTGTGTTGCGCTTCTTGTGGGACCGCTACGTTGACCACCCTGTGCCGCTACCCGAGGACCAAAGCGATGAGTGAGCGCGAGGCAGAGGCAATGAGCGAACTCCGTGAATTGCTCTACGACATTCGCCGCAGCGCCGAGGAGACCTGCTACGGCTTCTTCTGCGGAGGCGACCCGAACGACTTCACGCCGGACCCGGAAGCGTCAACCGAGGACGAGCGTGCCCGCCACAAGGCCGCGTGCGAAGCGTGGAACGCCGGTCAGGGCAACCCGAACCCGGCGCCGCATTGCGCGACGATGAACGGTGGCGTCAGCGTGCCTGGATTCGGTCTCGGCGTTCAGGTCTGGCGCAACGAGGACGCGGAGGACTGGGCAGAAAGGCTCGAGGGCTGCCTGAACCGGCTGGAGCCATGCCACCCGTGGTGCTCGGCGTGTCGAGACGCTGGGTGCCCCGACTGCTGCTCCGCTCCCCGCGAAAGTGACCCCTCGGATTTCGCTCCAGAGCTGTGCTCTGTATGTGGCGACCCGGCGGAAGGCCATATCGATAACGTCTTGTTTTGCCGACGCCACTACGACGAGCGGAAGAGCGAAAGTGACCCGAGCGCAACGAGTGAAAGGACCGAAGATGAACGCGAAGGTGAGGTACCGAAGGCGACGGCGGAAACGTCTGGCGTCTCCGTTCCCGGACGGGTTCAAGCTGTCCCGGGACCACGAGGGGGAGCTCTGGGTTCTGGGAAAGAGGGGGCTTTGGGAACGCGTGACGAGGTAGCCCGCCAAACGAGTGGCGGCGTGCCGGACCCGTTCATGGGCCTTGCGATTCTCCTCGGCAACAAGGTCGCCCCGGCAAGGCGCGTCGAGTTTTTGAACCACATGGCCGAGCTCTGGGAGCTCAAGTGGGTGACCGCCCCGGCCGAAGCGGCGAGCGAGGGGAGCGAGCCGAGCGACGAGGACCGCGGCGTGCTCGCGAACCGTGCCTATTGGGAAGCGTACGGCGAAAACGTCCTTCCGGTGAACCACTGCCACGCGCACCTTCGCGGCGTGACAGGAGCGTATGACGCCGGTCGCGCCTCCCTCGCCAAGCTTCTCCGCGACGCGTTCGACGAGTCGAATGCGATTCTCGAGGCGGATACGACCGACTACGCGACGGCCTACGGATACATCGCCCAAGGCGTGCGTCAGGCACTGGGCGAGCTCTCCGCGGCCGGGACGAAAGGAACCAAATGAGCGCACTGGAAGAAATCCTAGACATCGTACGAGCAGAATGCCGCCCCCGCGAACGGGGCCACGTCCACTCGAAGTGGATCAAACCGTGGCACATCGTCGAGTGGCTCGACAGGCGGGCCGTTGCCGCATCTCAACCGGAGAGCTCGGGCGGGGGCGAGCAGTCGGCAAGGATTCGGCTTCGGCC
>DASXWF010001213.1:0-3139 GCA_036503835.1 Polyangiaceae bacterium
CGCCTCCCGCCGGATCGACTCGAAGCGAGCGCGCACGGCGCTGTCGCGCGCCCGACAGGCGGCGGCCCGCGCGCGCATCCCGGCGCTCGCGCGCGAGGTCGAGGCTGCGGCGTGCGCGCTCGCGGCGCCGGTGGCGCGCCGCACGGGAGCGGGTCACGACGAGTCGCTCCCGCTCGCCGACGTCGAACGCCTGCTCGCTTCGAAGAGCCTGATCGTGAACGCGCTCGACCGCAGCGCCGGCGCCGCGGGGAGCTTTCTCTCGCTCGCTCGGCGCCCGGTGCTGTTCGCGCTCGTGCGCGCCCTCGCCGAGAGCTTTCCGGACGACGCGAGCCGCGAAGTCCTGATCCGACGGGCGTTCGGCTTCCAGCGGCCGAACGACTCCCACCGCGCGCGCCTGCGCGTGGAGCTCGCGCGCTTGCGGCGAATGATCGGAGATTTCACGCGCATCGAGGCCACGCCGCAGGGGTTCGTGCTCGTGCCCCGCGCGCGCGAAGTCGTGGTCCTCGCGCCGCCGGTCGAGGGCGAGCACGCCGCAGTGGCCGCGCTGCTCGCGGACGGGCGGGCCTGGTCGAGCTCCGCCGTGGCGCTGGCGCTCGGCACGAGCCAGCGCACCGTGCAGCGCGTGCTGCTCGCCCTCGAGACCGAGGGCAAGGTCCGATCGCACGGTCGAGCCCGTTCCCGGCGCTGGCTCGCGCCCGCCGTGTCGGGATTCACGCCGACGTTGTTGCTCCCCGGTCTGCACCGGGTCGGGTAAGCTCGCGCGAGCGTGACGATCGGTTCGAAAGCGATGATCGAGCGAGTCTACGGGCCGTTCGTGGACCGCGAGCGCGTGGCCGGAGTGACGTTCGACGGGCAGAACGTCTGGTTTGCAGCGGGCGAGGCGCTCGTGGCGTTCGATCCGGAGAGCGGAAACGAAGTACGCTCCATCCCGGTGCCGGCGCGCGCGGGGACGGCGTTCGACGGGCGCTTCCTCTACCAGATCGCGGGAGATCGGATACAGAAGGTCGATCCCGAGACGGGGCACGTGCTCGGAACGATCCCGACGCCGGACGGCGGCCACGCTTCGGGACTCACGTGGGCCGAGGGCAGCCTCTGGCTCGGCCAATACCGCGTGGGGAAAATCCTGAAGCTCGATCCCGAAACGGGGCGGGTGCTCCAGACGATCGAGTCGGACCGCTTCGTCACCGGCGTGAGCTTCGCCGAGGGCGAGCTCTGGCACGGCGCGATGGCCGACGGCGAAGCCTCCGAGCTCCGCCGCATCGATCCTGCCTCGAACGCGGTGCTCGAACGGCTGGAGCTACCGGCAGGACTGGCGATTTCTGGGCTCGAGTCCGACGGTGCGGGGCGCTTCTACTGCGGGGTAGCCTCGAGCAAGGAAGTGTTGGCGGTGAGGCGCCCCCGGCGGAAGGACGCGGGCTGAGCTTCTGATCCGCGCGGGCGTGCTAGAATCGCGGCGATGCTTGCGAAGCGCCTGCCCCTGGTCACGACCTTCGCGGCCGGGTGTCTGAGCGGCGCCGCCGTCCTCGGTTTTTGGCTCTCGGACACGACTCCGCGAGCTCCCGACCAGCGGCGTGCGACCGATCGGACGGAGCACTCGGCGCCCGCGATCGCTTCCATGAACGGCGCCGGGACCACCCGCGACGACGACGTTCGCGGGGTCGCTGCGACGCAGCCTGCTCCGGCGAAAGCGGCGGACCACGCACGCCACGTCGCGCCGATCGAGCCGCCACCGAACCACCCGGTCGAGCCCCCGCCGAGCCAGGACGAGAGCGGCGAACCCCATCCGGAACCGGGTAGCTCCGTTGCGGACGTCTTGAGTCGTCTGGAAGCTCAATACCGAAAGGAGCGTGAGGCCGCGGTTCCGCGTGAGGCCGTCCCCTCACAGGCTCCCGCTCCGGCGCCGAGCACGCTCGCTGCGCTCCCGGCGCCGTTGCCCGCTCCGCTGGCCGCAGCCACGCTCCCGAGCAGCGCGCTCGTGCCGCCGGCGAGCGCTCGGCGGGCGGAAGCGCAGCCCGCCGCCGCCGCTGCGCCCGCGGAGGCGCGTCCCGTCCACGTGAACATCGGCAGCGTGCACAACGGCGACGTTCACCAGAGCGAGACCGTTCAGGTCCAGCAGGTCGCGATCTATCAGTACGTTCCGCTGCTGACCGTGCCGCTCTCGGCCCAGCCTGCCCCGACCAGTAAGCCGCGCCGGGTCATGAACGGGCGCGAGCGCACTTCCCCGACGGCGATCATGAACCCCGACAACCCCTGGGGTTTCGACTTCCCGCCCACGATCCTGGTCAAGTGAGCGCTCGCCCCGGGTTCGCCGGCATTGCGCTCGGCGCCGCGCTCGCGCTCGTCTCTTGCGGCGACGAACCGAGCGACGCAACCGAGAGCCGCGCGGGCGGCGGCCCGGCGGACGCGGGTGCGGAAAACCATTCGGCCGGTGCCGCGGGCGAAGCGGGCGAAGCGAACGCCCGCGGCGGTCGCGCGGGCGACGCCACGGGTGGTGCGGGCGACGCCGGGCGGAGCGACGGCGGGGCCGCCGGCGAAGGCGGGACTGGGGGTGAAGGGGGGACGGCGACGGCCGGGATGTCGGGCGCCGGGGACGCCGGGTCGGGTGGCGCGCACGACGAGCCCGTTTGCGCGGAGCTCGTGGAGCTCTGCTCACCGGTCGACCTCGGCCCCGGCGCGCAGCGCGACTGTCACGACGTCGGCCGGGACGGCGACGAGACGCTCTGTCGGGCCGCCGCGGACGAATGCAGGCTCGCCTGTGGTCCGGCAACCGAGCTCGCGTTCACGATCGACTTTTCGGCCGTGGTCGGCGCCGAACCCTTCGACTGCTCGGGCGTCTACACCAACGTCGGCGCGGACGACTCGAGCATCCGCCCCGTCGACTTCAAGTTCTACGTCCACGACGTGCGGCTGTTGGACGAGTCAGGCACGCCCGTGGCGGCGGCGCTCGAGCAAGACGGTCTCTGGCAATACGAAAACGTCGCCCTGCTCGACTTCGAGGACGATACGGGCCTCTGTGCGAACGGCACGGCCGCCACGAACAGCCTCATTCGCGGCAGGGTGCCCGCCGGAAAATACCGCGGCATCGCGTTTCGCCTGGGAGTGCCCTTCGAGCTCAACCACGCCGATCTCACGGCCGTCC
>DASXWF010001214.1:0-3870 GCA_036503835.1 Polyangiaceae bacterium
CGCGAAGAGCCTGTGCGACGACGTCGAGTTCAGCCCGGAAGACGCCGGCCGCACCGAACCGGAGTTCCTGCACGAGGTGCTCTCAGCGGTCGTCGAGGCGGGGGCGACCACGCTGAACATCCCCGACACGGTCGGCTACACCGTACCCGAGGAGTTCGGCGCGCTCATCGCCGGCATCGTCGCGAACGTGAAGGGCGTCGAGAACGTCGTCGTCTCGGTGCACTGTCACAACGATCTCGGCCTCGCGACGGCGAACTCGCTCGCCGGCATCCGCGCCGGCGCGCGCCAGGCGGAGGTCACCATCAACGGCATCGGCGAGCGCGCCGGCAACACGGCGCTCGAAGAGGTCGTGATGGCGCTGCAAACGCGGCAGCCGGTGTTCAAGCTCGGCACGAACATCGACACGACGCAGCTCACGCGCGCGAGCAAGCTCGTGTCGATGCGCACGGGCATGGTGGTCCAGCCGAACAAGGCGGTCGTCGGCGCCAACGCGTTCGCCCACGAATCCGGCATCCACCAGGACGGGATGCTCAAGCACGAGGCCACCTACGAGATCATGCGTCCGGAGGCGGTCGGCGCCGGACAGACGCTGCTCGTGCTCGGCAAGCACTCGGGCCGGCACGCCTTCGCCGTGCGCCTGCGCGAGATCGGGCACCCGCTCGAGGGCGAGGCGCTCGACGCGGCCTTCGCGCGCTTCAAGGTGCTCGCCGACAAGAAGAAGCGCATCACCGACGCTGATCTGGAGGCGCTGGCGGCGAGCGAGTTCGGGCGCGGCCGCGAGTACTACCAGCTCGACGCGGTACAGGTGACGTGCGGGTCGAACGGCATGCCGACCGCCACCGTGCGGCTGCGCTGTCCGGACGGCGAGGTGCGCACGCGCGCCGCGATCGGCACGGGCCCGGTGCACGCCGTGTTTCGAGCCATCGACGACATCCTCGAGGCTCCCGCCGAGCTTCTCGAGTACGCGATCAACAACGTCACCGAGGGCATCGACGCGCTCGGTCATGCCAGCGTGCGCGTGCGCGCGAACGTCGGCGACGGCCGCGTGAACCCGCAGCGCGGCACGGACAAGGCGCAGATCCTCCACGGCCACGCCGCCGACACCGACGTGATCGTCGCGAGCACCAAGGCCTACCTCGCGGCCATGAACCGCGTTCTCGCCACGCTGAATCAGGCCGAGCGCCCGTCGAGCCCGACGGCCGCCGAACCCCCTCAGAAAGCAGTCAGTTGACGTGACGACCCCCGAAATGGCAGAGCGGCCTCTCGTCGAGATCTACGACACCACGCTCCGAGACGGCTCGCAGCGCGAAGGTATTTCGTACACGCTGGCGGACAAGCTCCGCATCGCGCACAAGCTCGACGAGTTCGGGGTGACGTTCATCGAAGGCGGCTGGCCGGGCTCGAACCCGAAGGACGCGGAGTTTTTCGCCCGCGCCCGTGACCACGACTGGAAGCACGCCGTGGTCACGGCCTTCGGTTCGACGCGGCGCGCGAACCTCGGCCCGGAGAACGATCCGAGCGTTCGCGCGCTGCTCGAGTCCGGCACGCGCGCCTGCACGCTCTTCGGCAAGAGCTGGACCCTGCACGTCACCGAGGTCCTGCGCACGACGCTCGAGGACAACCTCAAGATGATCGAGGAGAGCATCGCCTACCTCGTGAGCGAGGGCCGGCGCGTGGTGTACGACGCCGAGCATTTCTTCGACGGGTATCACGCGAACCCGGACTACGCGCTCGAGACGCTGCGCGCGGCGATCCGCGGCGGAGCGGAGACGGTCGTGCTGTGTGAAACCAACGGCGGGCGCCTGCCCTGGTTCGTGGAGGAGACGACGCGCGCCGTGATCGCGGCGCTCGGCCCCACCCAGCGCGTGGGCATCCACGCTCACGACGACACCGGCTGCGGCGTCGCCAACTCGCTCGCCGCGGTCCGCGGGGGCGCGCGCCACGTCCAGGGCACCGTGAACGGCTACGGAGAACGCTGCGGCAACGCGAACCTCAGCGTCATCATGCCGAACCTCGAGCTCAAGCTCGACCAGCGCTGCCTCCTCCCCGGTCGCCTCGCCGAGCTCAGCGAGCTCTCGCGCTTCGTCGCGGAGGTCGCGAACCTCGCGCCCGACGCTCACATGGCCTACGTCGGAAAGAGCGCGTTCGCGCACAAGGGCGGGGTGCACGTCGCCGCCATGCGCCGCGCCTCCGAGTCGTACCAGCACATCGATCCGGCGCTGGTCGGCAACCAGATGCGCGTGGTGGTGAGCGAGCTCTCGGGACGCGGCAACGTGCTTTCCAAGGCCGAGGAGCTCGGCGTGCGCGTTTCCGAAGGTCTCGAGGTCCAGGCGCTCCAGGAGATCAAACAGGCCGAGGCGCGCGGCGTCTCGTTCGACGGCGCCGAAGCGTCCGTCGCCCTCCTGCTCGGCCGCAAATCCCCCGACTACCAGCCGCTCTTCCAGGTCCTCGACTACGAGGCGCGTGTCGGCCGGCGCGGCGCGGGCGACACGTACGCCGAGGCCACCGTAAAGCTGCGGGTCGGCTCGCAGCTCGTCCACACCGCGGCCGAAGGCAACGGCCCCGTGAGCGCGCTCGACGCAGCGCTCCGCAAGGCGCTGACGCCCGTCTACCCCACCCTCGCCGGCATTCACCTCGCGGACTACAAGGTCCGCATCCTCGACGGCAAGGACGGCACCGAAGCCGTCACGCGCGTCCTCCTCGACAGCCACGACGGCGAGCGCGCCTGGAGCACCGTCGGCGCCTCCCCCAACATCATCCAGGCCTCGCTCGAGGCGCTGGTCGATTCGATCGAATACGGTCTCTTGCAGAACGGCGTCAGGCCGCTCGAAGAACCCCCCTTCGCAATCTCCGCTCGAGCCTGATCCCGCGGGCGGGGTCGCGAAGCTCCAGCGCTGTCAGGGGTCCGCACAGTGCGGAGCGCCGGTCTTACCGTCGATCCTGCAAACCCCGCCGCAGCTGCACGCCTCACGTTCGAGGACGCCGGCACGACACGACTCCACCACATCGTCGCGGCACGCTCCCACCGAATCCACGCCGACGCAGGCAGCCCGAGCCGCTTCCACGCAACGAAATCCGCCGCTCTCCGGATCCCAGCCGCAGGCGAGCTCTCCGCTGCAGGGCTCGGCTACGAGCGTCTGCTGGTCGCAATGGAACGCGCTTCCGTACAGGCAGCGCCCTTCTTCCGTGATGCCGCCGCAGGTTTCGGCGCCGGCGGCCGGTGCGCCGGCGATCGTCGTGACCCATTCGGCGAGCGCGTCGAGACGAATGTAGCGATCGCGCATCAAGCAGGACGCCGACCCCGCGGACAGGACCCCGGCCACGATCGCCGGACCGGTAGCGTGGCGGACCAGCAGCGGACCGCCCGAGTCTCCGAGGCACGCCCCGTTCGCGCCGAACCCGTTCACGACGAAGCTCTCGTCGTCGAGCTCGACGATGGGCTCGGCGAGATAGCGGAGCTCGCGGATGTCGCCCGCTTCCGTGAGCCCGTAGCCGGCCAGTTCGACCACGCTGTCGACCGAAAGGTCCACGTCACCCGGAGTGGCGAAGGCGATCGGTCGGAAGGACGGCGCCGCATCCGAACGCTCGATCTTGAAGAGAGCGACGTCGGCGCTCGGGTGCGACGCTCGCTCGACCACCTCGAGCGAGACGGCCTCTTCGCTCCCTGCCGCGAGGATGACGTGCGGTGAAGGGATCTCGAGGCAGTGCGCCGCGCTGACGAGCCACTCGCTCGTGAGAAAGACGCCCGTACAGAGCGGCCCACCGAAAGCCGACTCGTCCGTCAGCTGGACGATGGCGGCGAGCTGTTCAGGTGGGAGCCCGAGATACGTCTCTTCGGTAGCGGCGTTCATCAGCGCTTGCTCGGAACGC
>DASXWF010001215.1:0-10581 GCA_036503835.1 Polyangiaceae bacterium
GTCGCTGCCCTTTCCGGACCAAACGTTCGACGTGGTGCTCTGTCAGTTGGGCCTCCCGTTCTTCGGGGATCGCGTGAAGGCCCTCTGGGAGATGCGGCGGGTGCTTCGGGCCGGCGGCCACTCGGTCAGCGTCGTCTGGAACGAGATCGGGACCGCCCCGGCTTTCGACCGGCTGGCGCCGATTGTCGAGCGAATCGCCGGTCAGCGCGCCGTGATCGCGTTTCGCGCGCCGTTCGCGCTCGGACAGCGGGACGCGCTGCTCGAGCTCCTGGCGAGCTCCGGCGCGGGCCAGAGCAAAGTCGCCACGGAACAGAGCCGCGCGAGCTTCCTCTCCGTTCGCTCGTTCGTCGAAGCCGAGCTCCGTGGCTGGCTACCCATCATGGGCGTGGAGCTTCAAGAAGACCAGATGCGCGGCGTGCTCGCCGAAGCCGAGGAAAGCCTGCGCGACCTGGTCGGGCCCGACGGGCGCCTCGAATTCGAAATGTCGGCCCACATCGTGACGATGCCCGGCGGGAGCTGATCACGGCTTCTTCGACGAAGGGGACGGCGCGGGCTCGCTCTCGGGCCGCAGGATGCGCTCGGTGTCCTCGCGAGCCACGAGCTCGGAACCGCTGAGCTCGATCGTCGATTCGTGGCCGGGTTCCGCGGGCGGCGCGGCGTTCTCCAGCTCACGGCCGGGAAGCCTCACGGTCGTCGCGGGGAGCTCGGACACGGGCGGCGGCTCGGCGAGCTCGGCGGTGATCTCGGGATCGCTCAGGTGCATGGCGCTGCGCAGCAACGCTTCGCGAGCGAACGAGGGCTCCGGGCTCGACGGTACGCCGCCCGGCAGCGAGTCGGGGCCCACGAGCTCCTTCAGCTTGTCCCGAGCCGCGGCCCAGAAAGACGAGCGCCGCCGCTTCGGAGGACGGATTTCGAACGTCGCAAGAAAAGCGGTCCAGAGCGCGCGGACGTTGCCGAAGCGCTGCTCGCGGTCGATCGCAAGGGCGAGCGCCACCCATTCGTCGGCGTCGGGCGGAAGCTCCGGACGCTTGGCGCGGAGGCTCGGGCGCGCATGCGTCGTGCTGCCGAGAAACTTTTCTTGGAGGGTGCGGCCCGCGAACGGGAGCTCGCCCGCGAGGACGCGGAAGAGGATCACGCCCAGCGAATAGACGTCGGCGCGCTGGTCGATGAGCTCCGAGCGGCCGCGCCATGCTTCGGGCGCCATGAAGCTCGGCGAGCCCATCACCGTTCCCGCCGCCGTGAGCGGTGCCGCCTTGCGCAGGCGCGCCATCCCGAAATCGAGGAGCCGCACGCCGCCGTCCTCGAGCAAGAAGACGTTCGCCGGTTTCAGATCGCGGTGCAGGATCCCCGCGCCGTGCGCCACTTCCAGCGTGTCGACGATCGGCTCGAAGATTTCGGCGATGCGCTCGTTTTCAATCCGCGCGCCCCGCTCCTCGAGCCGGTAGAGGTGCTCTTCGAGGTCGGTCCCGACCAGAAGCTCCATCACGAGGCACAGCTCCCCGTTCGAACCCCGGTAGATGTCGAGGACCTCGACCGCGGCCGTGCCCTTCAGCGCGCTCAGCGCCTGCTGCTCACGAACCAGCCGCTCCGCCATCTCCGGCTTGCGCGCGACCGAGGTCAAAACCTTGATCGCGACCGGCCGCTTCACCCAGCGGTCGAACGCTCGATAGACGATGCCCTGCCCGCCCCGGCCGAGGATACCGAGCCGCTCGTAGCGTTCACCGAAGGGGCCGTCTTCCTGCGAATCAGGCACGGTCGAACGGTATCACGGGCGCGCGGCGAGCCCGAGGAACGGGACATTTTGTACCAAACCCCAAGCGCGCTCAGTCATGCCCCAGCGGTCGTCACCGCGAAGCGCGGCAGACGATCGCAACGCCGTGGCAATAGGCGCCGCTGATTCGGGCAAAATGCAATCGCCATCGCACCGAACAGTTCGTACAATTAGCAGCCGTCGGACGACGTGGACACCACTCGGGGGGAGTGGCACACCGGTCGAGGCGGCTGACGAAGACACGTGACCGACCTTTAACCGAGCCGCGGAGACGAGTTTTGGAGTTCGTCGTTCCGAAGATGGAGAAGCCCCTCAGCGTTCACGGGACGAAGCTCCATCCCGCAGACCCCTCGGAAGACTACCGCCAGAAACTCGCCCGCATCGCGCTCGGCGAGATGCTCGAGTTCGTGAGCGTACTGACGGTGGAGGGGACGTTGCTCGAATGCAGCCGTCGCGCGCTCGAAGCCGCGGGTCTCACGCACGCGGACGTGGTCGGCAAGCCCTTTTGGGAGACGCACTGGTGGACCACTTCGCCTCGCGCAAAATCGGATCTCCGCGCTGCGGTCCTCCGAGCGGCCGGGGGCGAGCGCACCGAGTGCGAGGCGGAGGTTTTCCGCCGCAAGGGCTCGCCGGAAACGACGTTCCTGCACGTCACGCTGCTCCCCGTCCGGGACGACGACGGCCGCGTGGTCCTTCTGGTGTCGGAGGGGCGCGAAATCACCGAAATGAGGGCTCGCGACCTGGAGCTGGCCGAGCACCGCCGGAAACTGGCGCAGCTCTGCGCGGAGCTTTCCGATCAGGATCGACTCAAGGACGAGTTTCTCGCGACGCTCGCCCACGAGCTCCGCAACCCGCTCGCGCCGATCCGCACCGGGGTCCACGTACTACGACGCGCCGGCAACAATCCGGCGCTGCTCGAGAAGGTCTCGCTGATCATGGAGCGGCAGCTCGAGCAGATGGTGCGGCTGGTCGACGACCTGCTCGACGTGTCGCGCATCAGCCGCAACAAGCTGGAGCTTCGCCGGTCTCGGGTCGATCTTTCGGCGGTCGTGGAGAGCGCGCTGGAAATGAGCCGCCCGGCCGTCGACGCCGCCTCGCACGAGCTCGACGTCGTGTTGCCGCCGACGCCGATCGAGCTCGACGCCGACGCCGTGCGGCTGGCTCAGGTGTTCTCGAACCTGCTCGACAACGCCGCGAAGTACACCGCGCCCGGAGGGCGCATCTGGTTCAGCGCGGAGACCCGTGACTCGGCCGGGAAACGGGAGGTGGTCGTTCGCGTGCGCGACACCGGCGTGGGCATCAGCGCGGACAAGCTGCCGCACATCTTCGAGATGTTCGTGCAGGCGGCGCCGGCCTTCGACCGCTCGCAAGGTGGGCTGGGCATCGGTCTGACGCTGGCGCAGCGGCTCGTCGGGATGCACGGCGGCACGCTGAAAGCGTTCAGCGACGGCGCGGGCAAGGGCAGTGAGTTCGTGATCCATCTCCCCGTCACGACGGAGCTCGGAGACGTGCCTGCCCACGCGGGCCGCGACTCCGAGCAAAAGTCGGAGCGCCTCCGCCACCGCATTCTGGTCGTCGACGACAACCGCGACTCGGCGGAGATGCTCGCCACGATGCTGCAAGTGTGGGGGCACGAGGTGACGCTGGCGCACGACGGGCTGAAAGCGCTCGAGCGTGGCGAAGCGCTCCTGCCGCGTGTCGCGTTCCTCGACATCGGCATGCCCGTCCTGAACGGCTACGAGACGGCGCGGCGAATCCGCCGCAGCACGTGGGGGAAAGGCATGACGCTGGTCGCGGTGACGGGCCTCGGCCACGAAGACGACAAGCGCCGCTCGCGCGAGGCGGGTTTCGACGCTCACCTCGTCAAGCCGGTGGATCTCACGGACATCGAGCAGCTCCTCGGCGCGCTGAACGCGCCCGAGCGCGGCGCTTGAGCGCGACCGCCGCCGTTCGGCCACGCTCGTCACCTTCTGGCGCCCTGCGCGGCCTTGGCACGGGACTCGCTTTCTTGCAGTTCCCGGCACGAAAGGAACCTCCCTGCCCATGGCCAACCCTGCTCAACGAGCCCGAACCGAGAACGCGCCCGCCGAACCCCTGATCGGGCAGCGCGCCGCGGAGACCCAGCCCTACGGCGTACTGGCTCGCTATCCGCTCGGCTTGAGCGATCAAGCCCGCGCGGCGTCCGTCGAAGGACTGAACCAGCTGCTCGCCGACACGATTTCGCTGCGTGACATGTACAAGAAGCACCACTGGCAGGTCTCCGGACCGACCTTCTATTCGCTGCATCTCCTCTACGACAAGCATGCGACCGAGCAGACCGAGCTCGTCGATACGATCGCGGAGCGCATCCAGAGCCTCGGAGGTGTCGCCATCGCCATGGCGGGCGACGTCGCCGAGCTCACCCAAATCGAGAAGCCGCCGCGCGGCCGCGAGGAGGTACCGGTGCAGATCTCGCGGCTTCTCGAAGCCCACGAGCACATCCTGATCCACGCGCGAAGCCTCGCGAAGCGCGCCGCCGAGCTCGGCGACGACGGAACCAACGACCTCGTCATCAGCGAAGTCGTCCGGACGAACGAGCTCGAGGTCTGGTTCGTGAGCGAGCACGTCGTGGAAGGTCCGCTCGTCCGCGCCCGCTGAGCCGCGCCTCGCACGGAACCGCGGGCCGGCACGCCGAGTGCAAGGTCGTGCGTCGAAGGAGCAATCGCCATGGCTCGTGTCGCACGTTCGCCGGACGACATTCCGCCGCCACCGAAGTCGGGACCGGATTGGAGCACCCTGGGCTGGGCGCTGTTCGCGCTGCTGGTCGTCGCGCTGCTCGTAGTCGGTTTCTGGCAGTCGCGAGCGCCCGGCTTGCCCTGACGACGCAGTCTCGACGTGGGGTTTCGTGACTCGCTGTGACCATCTGACCGATCACAGCCGGACCCCGGGTGTCTGTCGCGTCAAAGCTCGGCGGAGCCAGTCGAAGCTCGGTGAGTCCAACGAACGACCGCGCGCAACGGGTGCGCGGATCCGAATCCAATACAAGGAGGTTCGACATGAAGGTGAGCGAGTTGATGACGACCAACGTGGCGCGTGTCCGCAGCGACGAATCCCTCGGCACGGCGGCAGGCGTGATGTGGGAGTGCGACTGTGGGGTCGTGCCCGTGGTCGACGGAAGCGGCGAACGCCTGATCGGCATCCTGACCGATCGCGACATCTGTATGGCCGTCTGGAGCAAAGACCGCGCTCCGAGCACGATCACGGTCTCCGAGGCGATGGCGCGCGAGGTCTTCTGTTGCAGCCCGAACGACAGCATCGGCTACGCCGAGAACCTGATGCGCGCGAAGCAGATCCGGCGACTTCCCGTGAAGGGCGAGGACGGCCGGCTGCTCGGCATCCTCTCCCTTGCCGACATCGCGCGCAACGGCAAGCCCGGCGTGAGTGAGCTCACGCCCGGAGATATCACGACGACCCTCGCCAGCATCGTCCAGCCGCGCGGCAACGGCGCGGTCGCGGCGGGCGAGTAGACCCCGCCGGATTCTCGACGGCAACGCGGGCTCCCGGCGCTCAGAACGTCCGGCTCACCGGGCGTTCGAGCCAGCGATAGCTGACGCTCGGAACTGGCGGCTCGCCGGGAGCCCCCTCGGCGAGCCCAAGGTTCACGACCATGTCGCGCAGGAGCGCCGTGCCGTGGCGCTGAAAGGAGCGACTGAGCTGCATGCCCGGATCGCGCTCCGGCTCGGGGTCGAACTCGAGCACGACGGTAAACGAGACGCTGGCCAGGTTCGCCGGTTCCAGCGGCAGGATGCCGGCGAAAGACTTCGATTGCGCGAGCACCGTCCGGGCACGAGCCTTCGCGGCGTCGAGATCTCGACTCGCAGGGCGCACCTTCAGATCGATGCGCTGAAAAGAGCAGCCGCTCGAGCGCGCATCCTCGCCGGCGATTGTCCGCAGCGCGCCGAGCTCGGGAGCGTTCTGCTTCGTGGTGGTGAGGCCGATTCCGAAGAGGTTCACGGCCGCGAGCACCGCCTCGCGTGCGTTCGCGGGATAGTCACGACGCACGAAGAAGCTCACCGCGTCGCGAGCGGTGCGGAGCGCGTGCACCGAAACTCCCGCAAACGGCGCGGCGACCGGCGCGAGCTCGCTCTCGGTGCGGGAGATCAGGCGCGTCCCTCCCGAGCGAAGGTCGACCCAGAATCGTGTCGTCTCCAGGCGCACCTTGCCGTTCGCTTCGCGCCAGCGTTCGGCCCGCACGGGGACGACCTTGAACGGCGCATCACCGGAGAACGTCTGCGCCGTGAAGAAACCGGGCGTGGCGGTGTCCCAGGCGAGCGGGCGGTCGTCGTGGTCCGCCGGAGAGCGAAAGCTGCCCGGCGTCGCGAAGCAGGTGTCCGAGCGTTCCACGGGTGGACCGCCGTTCTCCCGCAGCGCGGCTTCGTAAGCCTTCGCCCAGCTGTCGCCGTCGAAGAAGACGGATTCGCGAAAGCCGGGCACGTTGCGCTGCACGATCTGGTCGGGCAGGACGCGCACGAGTCCGTCGGCGACGCGCGGCGCCGGGATCGCGAACGGCGCCGCGCTCCGGCTGGGTGGGGCGTCCGCCGCGCCTTCCGGCAACGCGGAGAAGTCGAGCGGTGCGGCTGAAATCTCGGTGGCGAGCAGCGTACCGAACAGCAGAGCGGCAGCGAGGGACGGAAGTACGGCCTTCTTCATGGTGCTCACAGGGTCCCGAGGAAAGCTTCGAGCGCGCCCAGATCGTCCGCGGAGAGCTGACTCGTGTGACCCATCTTGTCGTCCTTCGCCGCCAGCAGCTCACGCAGGCTGGCGTACCTGCCGTCGTGGAAGTACGGCGCCCGCCCGCTCAGGAACGCGAGCGACGGCGTGTCGAAGCGCGCGGTGACGTCGGAGAGCGTGTCGCTCGCCACGGAGTGTCGAGCCAGATCGCTCTTCGCTTCGCCGCGATGGCAGGTAGCGCAGCCGGTCGCGGCGGAATGAAAGAGCTCGGCGCCGCGCTCGACCTTGCCGTCCGCCTCGCCACGCGGGGGTGGCGGCAGCGCAGCGACGTAGGCGATGAGCGCGTCGAGCTCCACGGGGCGGAGTCCACCCTGCCCGTCCAGCCGTTCGAGCGTGCTCCGGATCTGGTCGTGGAGCGTCGCCGCCGAGCCGTCCCAGGAATACGGAGCGGTCCCGCGCAAGAGTCCGGCGAGCGTCTTGGTGCGGCGCGGACCGCCCGGCGTGCTCCAGACGAGCCCGTCGTCCCTGCCGCCGACGTGGCAGCTCGCGCAGGCGCGGCCGTCGCGCGCGATGCGCGGGTCGTTCACCGCGTGAAAGAGACGGCGCCCGAGCGCGAGCTCGGCCGAGAGCGTTTCCCGCGCGACCCCGAGCGGGATGCGCGTCACGCCGGGGTCGGCCACGGACAGCGGCGCACGCGTTGCGGGCAGCGGCACGAGACTCAAGGCGCGTTCGAACTGCGACCAGACGACGGCACGCCGGTTCGGCGCGTCCACGGCGACGCCCGTCGGTCCCGCGGCGACACGCACGCGGAGCATCTCGGCGTCCACGGGGCTCGGCGCGACCGCGTCGTACCCGACGAGCAGATCGGTCCCGAGGCAGGTCACGAGCAGAACGCCTTCGGCCTCGTCCATCGCCGCGGCGCGAGGCAACAAGCAGCGCTCGTTCTCGTTCAGATTGACCGGCGCGCGCCAGCTCGCGATTTCGGGGATGGAGTGCACGTCGAGGCGCAGCGTGCTCGCATCGACGGCCGCCACGACGGCGGCGACGGACGGCTGTGCGCCGCCGTCGCCATAGCCCGCGGTGCGAAGCTCCTTGGTACCCGCGTTGACTTCGACCTGGGGGATCAGCACCCGCCCGCTCTTCGCGAGCGCCAGCGCGTACCCCTGGTTTCCCACCCGCTCGGGAACGAGCATCGATCGGTGCTGCTTGTCGAACTCCCGAGCGAGCGCCTCCGCGTTCTCGCCCGCGCTCGCGAGCGCTGCTTCCGCGCTGACTTCGAACACCAGTTTTCGCTGCATGGCGTCGCGCGTGGGCGGCGCGTCGAGCGAGACCGACTCCGCGCGCGCCCGCCCGAGATCGACCACGCTCAAGCGCCCGCCGACGCCGTGCGCGACGAACGCACGGCGCCCGTCGTCGGTCACGATCACGGCGCGCGGATCGCGCTCGAGCTCGAGCTCGTAGCGCCGCGCAAAGTCGGCCGTCGCGTACGCGCCGAACGCGTGCCCCCACGCGCTCACCACGAGCAGCGTGCGGTCGTCCGGCGTGAGCGCGAGCGCAACGGGTTCCGGAGCCGTCGGCACGCTGCACGAGTGACCGAAGGCCTCGCCGTCGAAGGCGAGCACCGCGACCTCCGACTCGTGCGGCAGGGTGACGGCGACCTTGCCGTCGGCAGCGACGAGGAGCGATCCCGGCACGGCGGCAAGCTCGGCCGTCGCGACTTCCCTGCCGTGCCCGACGTCCACCACCGACACCCGGCGGGCGTCCTCGTCCGCGACGAACGCCAGCGTCTCCTCACCCCGCCGGGCGAGCACGACGGCTCCGCTCGAGCGTCCGAGCGGCGCCAGCAGCGGATTCCCGGTTCCGAACGCGCAGGGCTTGGGAAGAGCTGCGGTCTTGGCCACGGGTGACCGCGGACCTGGCTCCTGCGTCCCACACCCCGCGAGGACTACGATTCCAGCCAGAATGGATACTGAACCTCGCCTCACCCCGCGTTTTACGCGCGGAGTGGGCGAAACACTTCCCACCCAACACTTCCCCACCCGGTTTCCAGGCGGGGGACCGAGCGTCAGGATTCGCGCCGCGGGGCGATGCCGAGCACGTCGGCCACGATTTCGAACGACCGAAGCCGCGCTCCGTGGTCGAAGATCATGGAAGTCACCATCAGCTCGTCGACCGCGGTCTCACGGATGAAGTCTTCCAGGCCGCTACGCACGGTCTCCGGCGAGCCGACGACGGCGTGACGAAACAGTCCGGCGAGCGCGGCCGCGGTCATCTCGTCGCCGGCCGCGCTCTCCACTCCTTCGAGCGGCGGCGGCAGGGGCACGGGGTTGCCGCTGCGCAGGGCGATGAAGGCTTGCTCGAGCGAGGTGAACAGCCGCCGTGCCGAAAGGTCCGTCTCGGCGGCGAAGACGTGCGTGCACGCCATGGCGTACGGCCGCGACTGCGCCGCGCTCGGGCGAAAGTTCGAGCGATAAATGTCGAGCGCTTCGAACAAGAGGTCCGGCGCGAAATGAGCCGCGAAGGCAAACGGCAAACCGAGGCGCGCGGCGAGCTGAGCGCCGTACAGGCTCGAGCCGAGCAGCCACACCGGAACAGCCAGCCCGGACCCGGGCACCGCCCGCACGAGGTCGCCCGGCGCGGGCGGACCGAAATAGTGCAGGAGCTCGAGCACGTCCTCGGGGAACGAATCCGGATCGCCCGCCTTCTGCCGGCGCAACGCGCGCATCGTGACCCGATCGGTGCCTGGCGCGCGGCCGAGCCCGAGATCGATGCGGCCCGGGAACAGCGACGCCAGCGTTCCGAACTGCTCGGCGACGACGAGCGGCGCGTGGTTCGGGAGCATGATGCCGCCGGCGCCGACCCTCAGGCGTGACGTGCGCTCCGCCACGAAGCAAATGGCGACGGCGGTCGCCGCGCTCGCCACGCCGGGCATGTTGTGGTGCTCGGCGAGCCAGAAGCGGTGATATCCCCAGCGCTCCGCGTGCTCCGCCAGGTCGCGTGAGTTTCGGAGCGCCTGGCCCGCTTCGCTGCCGGCCGTGATCGGCGCCAGGTCGAGGATCGAGATGGGGATGGGCACTTTTTTCGGGTGGCGCATGGCGGCCCGCGCCGATCGTGATCTGCTGGGACCGGTGGTTGAGTGCTACTGGCAGTGACCGTTCGGCTCGAGCCCGACGAGCTCACGCGCGTCGCGGCAATCGAGCGAGGTCTGTGCGTACAGCAGGCGGGCGACGGAAACGAGCTCGCTCGTGCGTCGTTCGGGGGGAGCCGCGGTCGCGGCGATCAGAGCGGAACGGATGTTGTGCGGAACGGCGTCGCTGTGAATGAGAAGCGGCGTCAGCGAAAGTGGCATTTTCAACTCTCCTCGATGCATCGGATCAAACGGTGTGCGGGGCTTTCGTGGCCGCGGCCGCGAGCTGACTCAGGCGCGGGAAGCGACCGGAGCGATACTCGCGAAAGAAGCGGGTGATGCCGTCCTCGTCGTCGGCAACGAAGGGACCGTGCTGGACGAGCGGCTCTCCGTGCGGTTCACCGGCGTACACGACGACGCGCGCGCCCGCGGGCCCCGCGTGGAGGGCGAGCGAGCTGGCACTCGAGACGAGCGAGCGATCGAGCCAACCGACCTCGCCCTCGCCGACCGGCGTGGCGCCGCTCCCGGCCGCAACCGAGCCGGCGACGGCGTAGAGGAACCCGCTGTGTCGCGGCGGGAGCGGGACCTCCAGCCGAGCGCCCGGGTCGAGCGCGACTTCCGCGAGCGTGACGGGGACGAGGTTCCGCGTGGCGGAACGCAGCGCGCCGAGACTCCCGCTGTAGAGACGCACGAGCGCGCCGGGCGCGTGGAGAAGCTTCACGCCGTCGCCGCGGATCAGCTGAAGCCCCGGCGGTGCCAGACGTGCCTGCCTCGGAAGACCGATCCAGAGCTGCAGCACGCGCACGCGCCCCTCGGCCTCCACGTGCTCGTTGTGGACGATGCCGCGACCGGCCGTCATCCAGACGACCTCTCCCGCCGAGAGCTCGCCTTCGTCGCGATCGCGGAGCGAGCCCTCGAGGACGAGCGTCACCGTCTCCAATCCGGCGTGGGGGTGAGCGCCGCCGATGACGCG